>CALZLD010000038.1 GCA_945788225.1 uncultured Clostridia bacterium | reverse complement strand
CACTTTATGAGGTCCTTTATCTGAGGCTTTGAGAATTGCGCGTTTGCTCCGACAGACTCGCCCTTTCTGCGCATCTGGTCGTTGATAAGCGACGAGAACAGCATTACGGGGATATGACGGAGAGTTTTATCGTCCTTGATAAGCTTGGTCAGATGGTGACCGTCCATTTTAGGCATTTCAATATCGCTGACAACGCAGGCGATATGTGACAGTATATCATCGCAATCCCTGTATTCTTTGATGAAATCCCAGGCTTCCTGACCGTCACCGAAGGAATGGATATTGGTAAAGCCCTTTTCTTTTAAAGCGTCAACGATAAGTCGGTTCAAAAGAGGAGAATCGTCCGCAACAACGATACATTTTGTGCTTTCGGAAAGAGAAGGACCGTCGATAGCGTCAACGCCGTCGGAATCCAGAACAGAACTGCGGTGAAGGTCAGCCACTATCTTTTCAAAATCGAGTATAATAATTATTCTGCCGTTTACCTTGGCAATACCCGTTGCCATGCTTGCGTCAATTGTACCGCCGCTGTTGCCGACAACGCTGGGTGGCTTAGAAATATCACCCCAGGATATACGCTGGATACCCTTTACGCTGGTAACATGAAAACCGATGTCCATCTGGTTGAACTGACATATTATGAACATACCCTGAGTATCCTCAGGTTTAGGAGCCTTTACGACTTTATGAAGGTCAACGATAGAGATAAGCTTATCTCTCGGAATGAAAACGCCCTCAATTTCCGGAGCGGATTCAGGTATCGGGGTAAGTTCCTGATAAAACATTACCTCGCTCACCTTTGCAATATTTATGCCGAATGAATTCGGACCTACCACAAATTCCAGAAGTTCAAGTTCGTTTGTTCCGCTTTCAAGAAGTATTTTAGAATCCATAAAACGAAAGCCCCCTTTTACGATATGTTAAACATAAACAATATTCTGCCTACAAGTATAACATATTTATATAAAAATTACAATAGAATATTTTCCGTAATATCCTACAAATTTTTAGGCTAACTTTTTATGAATAGGTTATTTTAGAAGAACCTCCCTCATCTGATTCAACAGTTTTTTCTCTCTTCTGGATACCTGTACCTGAGTCATTCCGAGACTTTTTGCGGTATCGGACTGTGTTTTGTTCTCAAAATATCTCATATAGATAAGTTTTCTGTCGCCTGACGAAAGCTCGCTCATCACCTGACGCAAGGATACAGAATCCCCTATTTCTTCATCGGGTGCAGGTGTGGGGATATCAAGCTCTGCGGAATTTTCATCATAGAATGCAGTAAGAGAAACGGGCGGCGCGCTGACGCAAAGCGCCTCGGCTATCATTTCGGGCGTTGAGGAAAGTTCGTCTGCAAGTTCAGAAACGGTAGGCTCTTTTCCCGTTTCCTTTATTATTTTTTCGCGCAGTCTGACTGTTTTCAGCGAAAGCTCCTTTAAACTACGGCTGACCTTTATTGTTCCACCGTCGCGGAAGAGCCTTTTTATCTCGCCGAGAATAACGGGAACGGCATAGGTCGAAAACCGCACTCCCCTGCTGCCATCAAACGCCTTTGCAGCCTTTAAAAGACCGATACATCCTGCCGAATACATATCCTCATATTCAACACCCTTGCCTCGAAAGCGATTTGCGCAAAGCCGTACCAACCCTAAATTCTGCTCAATAAAAGCGGCGTCACGAGTATCCAAAGCCTTGCCTCCTTTTTCAGAAAATATGTATTACCGCTTTGATATTTTCTTCTGCATAACGACCGTTGTTCCTTCCCCTACCTTACTTTTAACTTTAAGCTTGTCCATAAAGCTTTCCATAACAGCAAAGCCAAGTCCTGCCCTTTCCTCCTCGGGTGAAGTAGTGAACATAGGTTCGAGGGCCTTTTCAATGTCGGGTATTCCGCAACCTCTATCCTTTATTTTTATATATAGTATATTCCCTTCAAGTATCCTTGCGGTTATTTCTATTGTTCCGACGCTGTCGCGATAGGCGTGGACAATGCAGTTTGTTACTGCTTCCGAGACTGCTGTCCGTATATCAGAAAGCTCGTCTAATCTAGGGTCAAGCTGTAATGCAAAGGAAGCAACCGCAGAACGCGAAAAGCTTTCGTTGACAGACCTTGACGGAAAGGAAAGCTTCATCTCATTGAGTATCTTCATCTTTTTCACCTCTTTATATTTACAATTTTGTCAAGTCCCGCAAGACGCAAAACCTTATTTATCGGTGCGGGAGTATTTAAAATCTCGACAGTACCCGATATTTCGTTCATAAGCTTATATCTTCCCATAATAAAGCCTATGCCCGAACTATCCATAAAGCTCACCGCGGAAAAATCCAAAGAAAGCTTTTTAGGATTGAGATTTCTTATCTTTTCATCAAGCTCAGCGCGCATAAGAGCGGCGGAATGATGGTCTATCTCCCCTGATATTTTTGCCGCGAGAGCGTCTTCGTTCATCTGAACTTCCATTGCCATTTTCAACACCTCTTTTTTAAGATTATATACTATTGAGATTAACTATTTTGTCGCAAACAGTCGCTGAAAAATAAAAAAGCTTGAAGCTTTTGGTATACAAGATATTGTGTTTTACGATTTTTTTTGCCACCACAATATATTGTGGCAATGAAAAAGCCGACGGAGTATTGCTCCGTCGGCTTTTTCGATATATTTACAGGAATTTAATTATGCCACAGTTCTGCTTTCAAAAGCATTGGCAATAGTTTCATTGAAGAAATCTTTCTTATGATTATTGAGCATCAATCCGCTGTAGATGTATGAAGGAACATTGTAATAGTCCCTTACTGTCTCATCAAATTTTACCCTCAATGTCTGAGAGATAACATCGTAGCTCACAAATTCAAAACTTCCCACTGCCATAACAATAACCTCTTTCTATGTCTTTTTATTTTGTAAATTTTATTGGGTTACCCCATAAGCGCCAACGAATACAAGCGCAGTATGCCTATATATCATTGACTAAAAATTTCACACATTTTGTGCGACCGTTATTATTATTGCACAATATCTTGTATATGTCAACTACTTTTTTAAAATTGTAACCATTTTTTTAACTTTTAGTATAATATTTTTTAATCCTTTATTTTACATATTGTAATCAAGGGATAGTACGCCAATAAAAAAGAAAGTCCGCCGCCGAAGCAACGGACAGACAATATTATACTTTACAATTTATGTCAGAAATCGGGAAAGCATTTTATTATCTGAGTTCTGATAATTTCATAGACATTTTCAGCCGCTCCGATATTTACAAATTTAATTTTTCGGCTGCCCCCGCTGACTTCAACATTATTTCCGCTAAGTCTTACCCTCGACTTCTGGGATATATCATGGCTTATTATTTTTCCGTCATAAAAGCTGACGATTTTTTTATCAGTCACAATATATAGTGTTTTCATCAATTTCTTTCGGCGTACTATATCTATGATAGGCTCGGTTGCAATGAGGAGCATAGATATTCCCACGGGAATAATAAATACAAGCGAAAGATAGACGGATGTTGACCCTGTGTTGCTGTAAGCGTCAACAAGTCTGAAAATGAACACCGTTATCGCCGCCAGAGTGAGAATAAAAAAGATTATGCCAGTGATAAGACGATAAATTGAGCCTTTGCCTGTATTTGCCATACCACACCAGAGAATATCGTCGCCTATGGTCTGCTTTGCTTTCTGCAAAAGCTCGTCGTAATCCGAGTCAGGCTCAAATTCATTTACCACTATCGCGCTGTCGTCGTCTTTTTCGGATACAAATTCAAGCTTTGCCTTTTTTATTATCTCTGCGGCATTCTCTGCGTTGCAGATGCCTTCGATATAAAGACATTCTGAATAGTTTGATGATACCATAGCGTCCTTTTGAAAAACAAGCCTTAACGAACCTGAATTATCCTTTTTTACTTTTGTATAGATTTTGTTGAAGCTGTCATAAGAAACATCAATAAGTTTTCCGTTGCGAAGGTCATAACACAAAACTCTTTTGTCCGTTGCGGCATATATTTTTGACTTTCCGACTACAATATCGTAAATTGAACGGGCAAGAACATACAGTCCGAACATTACCGCAAAAACACAAAGAGCTATCATAGTTCTTCCTGCGCCGGTAACATAGGACGCTACGCCTATTATTACAAAAAATGCAATCAGAAAAATACCGAGAAGAACGGTTACCCCTTTTCCTGCAAGAATACCCGTTTTGACAAACGGTTCACCCTGCCACAAAATTTTTTCGTCCTTTTCTGTTATATCTTCCCATTCAAAAATAATTTCGTTTTCGTTCATTTTTTCCTCCGTATAATAGAGCCTTTATTCATTGACATCCGCCAATTCCGTATTTTCCTCGTCTGAAGCAGGAACTTCCTCGGAAACCGTATCATCGGAAGGCTCTGTTTCGCTGTCGGCGTCGTTTTGAGGTATTATATCGGCAACAGGCTCTTTTTCTTCATCCGACTTTTCCTCGGTAATGTCGTTGTCATAACCGTTCTGACGCTCAAATTCGTCAATGGGCATAGGTCTTGAGAAATAGTAGCCCTGTATCATATCGCATCCCAGAGAGTGTAAGAAGTCAACCTGCGGTCTTGTTTCGATACCCTCGGCAACGGTTTTCATATTAAGATGCTTTGCCATTTTTATTGTATCTTCAATAATCGAGGAGCTTCGCTCGTCATTATCGGAAATATTGAAAAAGCCTGCGTCAAGCTTTATTATGTCAAGAGGAATATCTTTCAGCGAATTAAGCGATGAAAATCCTGAGCCAAAATCGTCCATAGAAACTACAAAACCATAGTTTCTGAGTCTTTGAACTGTTTCTACCAGCAACGCTTTGTCGTCAAAGAATGCGCTTTCGGTAAGTTCTATTTCAATACAGCTGTATGGGATATCATACTGTCTTACAATACCCTCGATATGCTCGGCAAGGTCAGGATTTTCAAAATGCGCCCTCGAAATATTTACAGAAATCGGAAAGAGCGTTTTTCCGTTTTTATGCCATTTGCTCTGTATTTTGCAGACTTCGTTCAGCATATAGTCGTCAAGCTTTGTGATAAATCCGTTCTTCTCAAAAACAGGTATGAATTTTGACGGTGAAATAAGCCCCTTTTCTTCGCTTGCCCAGCGTACAAGAGCCTCCGCTCCCGATATAGTTTCGGTTACGGAACTGTATTTAGGCTGAAGATATACGATAAATTCCTTCTTTTCAAGAGCGGCATCCATTGTGTTTTCAATTTCACGCTCGTTGATAAGTTTGATGTGCATTTCATCGTCAAAAAAACTTATGCCGTTTGCGACGGATGAATTTGCTCCACAATCCTTTGTCATTCCCGAAAGGTTATTTATTCTGTCTATTGAAAGAGTTCTGTCTTTTATTTCGTATACTCCGAAATGGTACTTTATTGCGGTTTTGGCTTCAACTTTACAAAGAGCGTCTCTTAATGCCGAAATCTTATCTGTAAGATTATCTTTATCCGTATAGGTCAAAAGAACGGAATAAGTGTCGCCGCTGTATCTTGTTGCAAGCTCATATCGTTTTTTGATAAACCTGGATAAAATGTCCGAAACTTTGACAAGAAGCTTGTCCGCTTCGGAATGACCGTACATATCGACATACATCCTGAATTTGCATATATCAAAAGAAACAAGTGCATAATTAAGCTTTGTCCGCTTTTTAAGAAATCTGGTGGCGTCGGCCTTGAATTTCAGCCAGTTGGTTCTCCCTGTTACAGCATCGAGAAATATCAATGAAATAAGCTTTCTGTTTGAAACTATCTGACCTGTTACCGTTGCAAAGTTAATTATTACTGTAATTATAATAATGAGAACGGGACCTGCAATGATAGAAAGTAACATCAGTGTAAAGTTATCTCTGTTGCTTACCCCTCTTATCATCTTGACTTTTGAAACAACGCTCCATCTGTTGACTTCTATCGGGTGGCGATACCATATATTTATCTGAGCAGAATCCGTTATCGCTCTGCTTACATCAAAATTAAGGTATTCTTCATCACCGTAAAATCCGCCTGCAAGTCCTGCTCCTCTTTTTGATTTGAGATAATTCTGCTCCGAGGCTGTCATAACATCTCCGCTGTAATCGGAGTACAATGTTGTAAGCTCAGAACCGTCGTATGACGCTCTTTCGATGGAGTCGGTGTCAAAATCATCTGTGCCAAGCTCGTTATGGCTGACGATATTACCTTCATCATCAACAATGTATATTTCAAAGATATCCTTTGCATACTGAGCAGGAATATCATAAGAAACGGAGCATATCGAGATGAAATATCCTTCGCAACTGAAATTTTTTATCTTTGGAGAAATAAAAATTATTTTTCCTTTTAAAGAACTGTCGCTGCATACAACGGCTTTTGTCGGATTTGCATTTTTGAAAAAGCTCTTTGATTTAATGTTTACCGCCTTTCCGCTGTTATCAAATCCAACACCGTTAGCAGTAACGACATAGGCACAGTCAAAAGTGCCGAAATCGTTTGCAACACCGAACTTTTCACCGAGAGAAGAATCTATATCGGCGGTGCCGTTTTTTATTGCAAAAGTATTGACAGCGTCAAGACGGGAAGTAATGTCCTTCTCTATAAACGATGATACAAGCCCCGTAGATTCGTTGTAATGTCTTGCTTCTATTTCAAGCATAATGTTGACCGCGAAGGTTATCCCCGCGGCAAGCACAAACCATAATATAGCAATTATAATTATCCCCATAATAAATGTAGGTATTATACTCGATTTTTTTATTTTAGTATTTGCAATTTTTTTAAGACTTGCCATAATCTTCCCCCTGACAATAAAATGAAAACGATTTACTTTATGACAACCTAAAAAAGCTGCCGAAAAAATATCGGCAGCCCTTTATACTGAGGTTTAATATTTGTCACCGCCGCTGAAATCAGGCATTGACGCACTAAAATCAAATTCGGGCGCGTCGTTTAACGGAGTAATAACATCAGGCACGGTATAGTCGTATGACTCCTTGGGCTTTACATTGCGGAGCTTGAACTTTCCGACAAGATGATAAAGCATTTTTGCCTGTGATGAAAGCTCTTCGGCGGAAGCGGCGCTTTCTTCAGATGTTGCAGAGTTTGTCTGAACAACGCTGGAAATTCTTTCAACATCCTGTGTAACTTCGTTGATAGAGGTTGCCTGTTCGTTTGAAGCATCTGCGATACGCTCAATGAGTTCTGTTGTTTCAATTGAGTTCTGAACGATTTTCTGCAATGTTTCGGCAGTATCATTTGCAATTTTTGTTCCGTTCTCAACAGCCTTGATAGAGCCTTCGATGAGAACTGCGGTGTCCTTTGCGGCCTCAGCCGACTTTGCGGCAAGGTTTCTGACTTCATCGGCAACAACGGCAAAGCCCTTACCTGCCGTGCCTGCTCTTGCGGCTTCAACTGCGGCGTTGAGCGCGAGGATATTTGTCTGGAATGCGATATCGTCAATAGTTTTGATGATATTTGCTATCTGTGCGGACGAGTTGTTGATTTCTTCCATTGCGGACATCATCTGCTTCATCTGAGCGTTGCCGCTTTCGATAAGTTGCTGTGCAGTAACGGAATTATCGCTTGCAACCTTTGCGTTCTCGGCGTTGCTACGGACTTTGAGAGAAATTTCTTCAATGGTCGAGCTGAGCTGTTCAACTGCGCTAGCCTGTGTCGTTGCGCCCTGAGAAAGAGCCTGAGCGCCCTGTGCAACTTGTCCCGAACCACTTGAAACCTGAGTACTGCTGGAATTGATATCGTGCATAATATCGTTAAGCGACGAAATGATGTTATCTATAGAATCCTTGAACTCAACAAAATCGCCGTCATATTCAGCTTCTGTTTTTATGTCAAGGTCGCCCTCGGAAATGCTTTTAAGAATCCTTGCCGTGTCATCGGTTACTCCCTTAATTGAGGAAATAGCACCTGATAAAGCCGCCTCGAGAAGCTCAGTTTCATCGTTTGTCTTTAAAGCAGGCAACGGCGAATGGATATCACCATGAGCAAACTTTTCAAGTCTGTCAGAACATATACTGATAGTGTGTGAAATACGCTTTGCCACTCCCGTTGCGATAATTATTTCAAGAAAAACGAGAAATGCCGCAAAACCAAGCGTTATGAGAAGAATCATTGCGAGAGACTGTATGTAATCCGTAGTTGCAATGATAACAGCCAAAAGCCCCATTACCGCTGTTGCAACCATAACAGAAATAATACCGAGTCGCATTATCCTTGCTCTTATAGTTGTTTTTGTTTTTTTATTTCCGGCCATAAAAACACCTCTTGCTGCCCAAAAATCCGAGCATAAAATATAGTTTCTCAATCATAACCATAACGGCAAGAAACACTTACCTATTGAAAATTATACTACACCGATAAAAATTTGTCAACAGCTTTACATATATTTGTATAAAAATATACAGCAAAAATATTATGTTTTTGTCATCTATGTTAATATATTTTTTAGAAAAACTGACGATATACTATATGAGGTATATTGTTCTTTCAGCCTGAAAAATTACAAAAAGGATAATTTTTTCGTCAAAAAGCACAATATCAAGTTTCATTTTTTTGGAAAATGCCGTTTTTTCGGGGTATTTGGCAGTTTTGGTATTGCAATTTATACAGATTGTGATATACTGTATTATATATAGGTATATACAGGGAGCAAATTTAAATAAATTATCCTAAGGATGGTGGATATTTTGAATAAATTTGACATTATGACAGAAAGGCTCATTGCGTCAGGGAAGTCGCACAGAGCACTCAGAATTCCTGCATTTATTGCGGTTATGGCAGTAGTTGCCGCCGAAGGAATTTTTGAGATTTTCAAAAAGATAACAAGCTTTCTTTGCAAGAGAAGGCTCGCTTTGCGTTTGCTTTCTTTTGCTGTTGCTTTTCTGATATTTGCCCCGTTTGCACAACCTGCGTTAATCTATGCAAGCGAAAGCATTCCTGAAATAATCGAGAATAACTCTTCCGATAATACGGAAAATCCTGCTATCACAGAGGAAACAACTACTGTTCCCGATGAAACTACCGTTCCTGATGAAACTACCGTCCCCGATGAAACGACTGTTCCTGACGAAACGACTGTTCCTGACGAAACTACCGTTCCCGACGAAACAACAACAGATGATAATTTGGAAATAAGCGAAAATATTCCTATGCTTATGGCATATAACGCCGAGGAGAATACCGAATACATATCAACCCCTGAGGAGTTATTTGCTTTCTTCAGCGGTGGCAGTACAAACTCTGCAAAAAATGTTGTTCTCATGGAAGATATAGACTGTACCGGAATGGGCACATTAACCCCTATGGCATCATACAGCGGTGTATTTGACGGACAAGGATACACGATAAGTAATCTTAAAATCGGTTATTTTTCCACAGGTTTGGGTAATACATGCTCTTCTATGTTCAAAGACCTTTCGGGAACAGTAAAAAATGTTGGTTTTATCGGTATTGATACAACTCTGGCGGGAAACACTTATGACGGTTCTGCCGTTTGTGCATATCAATTTTCAGGTTCAGGCAACATTCAGAATTGTTATCTGATAAAATCAACTCTCAAAGGCGTTGCAAAAGCAAATAAATACAACGCTTCCGGTTACTTTACTGTAAACGGTTCTGTAAGCAACTGCTATGTTGTGAAAGATGTGAATAGTAGTTATCCCAGCGGTCTGAATAAAGGCGGTGTAATAGAATTTTCATCGCCGAGCGATGTTTTGAAAATCGTCTCAGATGATATAACATATTTTGACAAGCTGAACAACGGTTGCACTATGCAATGGTATCTGGATACCGCGCCTGATTATTCAAACTTTGGCTATCCGACCATGAAAGAAACATACCGCGTTGAATTCTACACCGGTTCGACCGAAAAATTCAGCGGAAACGAATTATCTTTTCAGGGAGGAAAAGCAAACGCAGATAATTACTGCATTGTTGACGGCGGAAAAATTTATCTGCCTGATACCGACCCTGAAAAGCCAAAGTGTGAATTCAAAGGTTGGACATTAACACCCGGCGGAACAACACCGATAAGCTGTCCTTATACTGTGAGCAATCCGAGCGAAACCGTAAAGGTATACGCTATATGGGATTTCAGACCTACATACACAATAACATTCCTTGATAATTCGGATAATCCGATTGACCTTGATTCATCCGAAGAAACAAAATATGATACCGAAGAAATAAACACAGGCAAAACATTTGCCGAAAAATACGGTGAGAATTATGCCGATTCAATCCCCGACAATTCCACACCGGATGACGGATATAAGTTTATAGGCTGGTACAGAACGGACAAAAACACAAAATGGGATTTTGAAAATTCAACAATATCAAAAGACGAATATCTGGCTAAATGGGGCGATAATTACACGGACGCCTGGAATATAACGCTCAAAGAGACATTTGAGCCGATTGTTTATACTGTCACTATTGACGCAAACGGCGGAACGCTGAGCGGAAACACCTCTGCAACAAGAACATATACCGTTGTCAGCGACAATGTTGTTTTGCCGAAAGCGGACACCGAAGGAAATAAAATCACAAGAACAGGATATATCTTCAAAGGCTGGAAAGTTACGGCAAGTGATTATACAAATGTTGTAGCTGTCGGAGATGAATTGTCTGAAATAGCGAAAAACTCACTCAGCAACATAACCGTTGAAGCGCAGTGGGAAGCTATCAAATACGATATTGAGTATGACATAAATGCAACCACTTATATTGCGGATGACAACGGAGTTATGGACAAAACCGAATGTACATACGATTCGGTTGTAACGCTGAGAACAAATTTGTTCAAAAGAAATTACTATACATTTGCAGGTTGGGCTACAACCCCGACAGGCGATGTAAAATATAGCGACGGTGCAAACAATATCGGCAATCTTTCTGATGTAGAAGCTACTATTAAACTCTATGCCGTATGGACGCCTATCGAGTACGATATAAACTATGAAAACGGTGAAAACGGCAATTATCCCACAGTAAACGGAGTGTTACAGCAATACACCAGAATTGTCAATACCAACCCGAAAAAATACCATGTTGAGTCGGGAGAAGTTTCATTGGGTTCGCCGTCCTGTGATGGCTACATATTTAAAGGTTGGCATATCGGCAGCGAAAGCGGTGCTGAAATATCTTCGTTTAACGCTGAAGATAAAGTCGCAGGCGGTGCAGTTACCGTTTACGGAAAATGGGAGCCTACAGAATATACTGTAACCTATGATTTAAACGGTGGATATACAAAACAGAATTTTTCCTTTACCGACGCTTATACAAAGTACGATATAACAGAAGGTCTTGCTTTGCCCACGGCAGAAAATGTATTCAAAAATTTCTATACTTTTGGCGGATGGAAAATATCGGGCGATTGCAACAAAGCGGGAGAAACGCTGTATTCATTACCGCAAGGAACATTCGGAAACGCAACCGCAACTGCTGTCTGGAACCCCATTGAGTACAGAATAACGGTTGTTAACAGCGGAAACGCAGTGGATATTCTTTCAACCTATACATACGAGAGCGATTTTTCTCTTCCGATACCATCAAAAACAGGATACAGCTTTGACGGCTGGAAAGCAACAACATATGTTGAAGGCGGAGGAAACTTCCCCGTTGACGATTATTTTGCTAAGTTTGACAAGAACTATGGCGATGTTACTCTTACTGCGTGCTACACAATAAATCAGTATACAATTTCCTTTGATACAGACGGAGGAACGGAAATCCCCTCGATAACCGATGACTACGGAGCAACAGTCAGCGCGCCTGAAAACGACCCTGAAAAAACAGGATATGATTTTATAGGCTGGTATGAGGACAGCGACTGCACTATCCCCTATGTATTCTCAACAATACCTGCCAATAATATTACCGTATATGCAAAATGGGAAATAAAGAAGTTTACCGTTTCGTTTGATACAAACGGAGGCTCATCTGTCGACAGTCAGACGGTTGAATACGGAAGTACCCCGACAAGACCTCAAAATCCTACAAAACCACAGCAGGGAGAAAACAAGTTCAGATTTCTTGGATGGTTCACAGATGAAACATTTGCAACGGCATACGATTTTTCTTCACCTATAACAGATAATACAACTATATATGCAAACTGGCTTTCTTATGTTGACGAACCTGTTACATACAATGTTGCATACAAAGTTGACGCAGACGCTGAAGCATCGGTCAGCATCGGTGATTATGTCGAAAGCGAACAGGTTGTTATCCCTTATATTGCCGACGACATAACAAACCACAGAGTATTCTCAGGATTTATCCTTGAAGGTGACGATACCGAAGAGCCGCACATATATCAAGCAGGCGATATTTTCACCGTAGGAACAGAAAATGTTGTATTTATTGTTGTCTGGGATGCAGAAACGCATACTGTAACATTTGATTCGGATGGAGGAAGCGAAGTTGATGTTCAGGTAATTGAATACAATAAAAAAGCTATGGAACCTTCATCTGAAAAGAGAGGATTTATCCTGAAAGGTTGGTTTGACGAGAATGACAGTAGATTCTCGTTTGATACTCCTATTACCGAGGACATCGTTCTTAAAGCAAAATGGGAAAAGATTACTATACCCGATATTCCGAACAAGCCAGGTTCCGGAGGAATCACCTATGACAAAACGATAAGGATAACGGATGTTCCCGACGGAATTTCCGCTCCCGAAAATCTGTTCAGGGCAACTGCCGATATGAATGATTTTGAATCCTCGGTTGATGTAAGAATAACCAACGCATCGGAAGATTCGGAAGCCGAACTCAGAGCGCTCCTTGCAAAGCACGCAGATATTCCCGATGAAGATATTTTCATCTTTGATATTTCTCTTTATATGAGGGGCACGGACCGAAAGATAGCGTTACCCGAAGGAACGATGATTTCGCTTACCATACCTGTATGTGATAAATTCACTTCAGAGCTTGACAAGGTCAGAGTGGTATCTGTTCACGACCATAAGCTTATCACCTACCCCGCGCCTGTGCTTTCATCTTCAGGAAAATACATTCTTGTAAATTTCTCATCAGGCAAATTCTCAACTTTCGCGTTTATACTTGACAGAAACAATATTATTGCGGATATTTCCGCTTCCGCTCCTGCTGCTGCGGCTGAAATGATACTCTATGCTCCGCCTGCAATCCTTCCTATTAACAGCATAGTTTTGCAGGGCAGAACAAAACTGAAAGTATCACGCAAGAGAAAGCTTTACAGAGTTCTTAGAAAGTTCCACTAAAAGATTAAATGGTATCGGATTTATTATCCGATACCATTTATTTTTATAGCATAACACAAAAGTGCTGTCGGAATAAATCCGACAGCACTTAATTTGTTAAATCAATTTAATTCTCAATCAGAATTATTCGTTGATCTTTGTAACAACGCCTGAACCTACTGTTCTGCCGCCTTCAC
>CALZLD010000037.1 GCA_945788225.1 uncultured Clostridia bacterium | reverse complement strand
CATACAAAAAAGGCGCTTATAAAAGCGCCTTTTTCTAACTGTTCTGATTGAACGAACCTCCGCTGAAATCAGGAGCGCCCGATGTCTGCTCGATGTAATCAATGACCTGTCTGGTCTTTGTAAGCTGAGCAAAATCTTCGGCAAGGTCGTCGCGTTCATCATTCATCAGCGACTCGAACTCTTTCTCAAAACGGTCAATTCTGTCGTAAAGAATTTTAACCGATTTAAGCTTCTTTGCAAGCTCGGCAATATCGCCCGTATAGGTTTCGTCAAGGTCTTTGAGACGGAAAATTCTGAAAAGAACTTCGCTGTTTTCGCTCCTTGAGATTATAGCGTCCTCCTTTGCGACAACTCCCCTTATTTCAAACATAAGCTTGTTGCGCTCTGTGAGAAAAGGAAGAAGCTCTTCAAAATCCTCTTCTATCAAAGCTTTGGTTGCGTTTTCATATTCCTGCATATATTCTATCGACTCGTCGATGAGGTTGCAGAGAATGTTTTTTTCTTCGGCTGTCATTGCGGACTCCTTTTGTTTATTTCGGTGAAGGTCTCTTTAAGCTCCCTGAAAAACGGGATTATCTCCTTTAATATCTCAGGGTCCTTTTTAAGATTTGCCTCGACAAGTCTTTTATACATATAGTCGTAAAGCGCGCCGAGACTTTCGGCTATTTCATATTTTACCTTTAAGGAGCTGTCAAGCGCCGAGATAATATTCTGCGCTTTCATAATTGAGTTGTGCGCTTTCGGCAAATCCTTGTGCTCAATGAAATAAACCGCCTTGTTAAGCTCTGTTTCGCCCTTTTCATAAAGAGCGATAAGAAGCTGTGCCGGAGTCATTGTGCTGATGCTTTGCTGAACTATTTTCTGATATGGATTCTGCATCATTTTAAACTACCTCCGAAAAATTAGCCTTGTGTGAACATTCCTGCAATGGAGTTATAGTTCGCTGTGTAGGTTTCAAGAGTTGTGAAGCGCTTCCAGTATCTGTTGAGGTCGCTTTCGTAACGGGTTTTTAAGTTGTCTATCATCTCCTGATAGCTTTTGAGCTGTTCTGAGATGCTGTTCTTTGTTTCGGTAGAGGTGCCTTCAACGCCCGCGAGCATTGTCAGTCTGCCGTAGCCCTTTGACTTTGAAGTTGAAACAGAGTTGTCAAGAACTTTTTCAACCTTAGCGGCAAGTCCGTTTTCGGTATCTGTGAAGAACTCTGAAATTTTGTCGGGGTTTTCGTCGAGAGCCGCTCTGAGCGCTTCTTCGTCAAGCTCTAACCTACCGTTATCCTGCCATCTTGTTGACTCGGTAATTCCGATGCTTTCAAGAGAGAAGCCGTCGGCTGTTCTGAGATTAAGAGCGCTTCTTATAGAAGTAAGGAACGAGTTGAGGTCCTTATCCTGATAGAGAAGTCCTGTCTTTGCCTTCTTGTTCCATTCTTCAATCTCTTTATCGGACATTTCTTCTTTCTGCTCCTCGGTGAGAGGGTCAAAGTAACTGCCCTTGGATTTAGGTCTTGATGTGGAAGTTTCCTTGTTGATTTCTTCAATGAGCTTGTTGTATTCGTCAACAAACTTGACAATGGTATCAAACGCTTTTGAAGTATCTCTCGAAACGCTTGTCGTAACGGGGTTATCCTCGCTTATTGCGGCAGCTTCGACATCGGTGAGGTTACCGAAGTTTATCGTTACTCCGTTGACATCGACAGAGTTTGTCGAGCTTGTAACGGTTGTTCCGTTAACGGTGAGTACGGCGTTCTGACCTGAAATGGAGATACTGTTTGAAGAAAGTCCGCTGTATGTTGCAGGGTCGGAAAGTGTTGCATAGTCTGTCTTGAAAACCTTTTCGGCAAAGGCTGTATCGGAAGATGTTACGGGCGCGTTTGCAATAATTACGCCTTTATCGAGGTCGACGCTTCCTACGCCTGCGCTTTCGAGAGCGGACTTGATGTCGCCTAGAGTAGTGGAATCGTCGATGGTAATATCAACAGAGCCGACTGAAAAACTTCCGTTGCCGAAGACGCCTGTCGCCTTTGTATCGGCGGTAATTGCGTTTGTGGAATTATTTTCGTTAAAGCCCATTCCCGCAAGAAAAGCGTCGCTGTCTACTGTTCCGTTTGAAGCAATAGAAACGGTTCCGCCTGATTTTGTCGGTGTAAGCTCTATCTCGCCCGTTGCTTTGTTAATGCTGAACGAAGCCTCGCCTCTTATATCGGACGCGGCTATGCCCTGATTGAGAGCCGCAACGAACTTTTCCTTGGCGGTCTTTGCGCCGTCCTTGGTCATATCTTCGTCATCGACAAAATCATAGACCTTTCCCGATGTGTCGGCGGTGGGAACTAAAACCTCAGCCTCTTTGCCGTTAACCGTTATCTTATACGAAGCCGACTTGAATGAGTTGTAATCGGCGTCGTCAAAGGGAAGCGCGCTTATCTTATCTTTTTTGAAAGAAGCGGTAGAAACGCCGCCTGCGCCTATATCAAGACCGAAAGCGGACAGAAGGTTGCCCGATGTCTGCTTGATATTGACGGTAGCGTTGGCTCCCGTATCTGTAGATGTGATTGAGAATTTCTGAGAGAATTCGTCAAAGGACATTGTTGCGCCGACTTTTGCGTCGTTTACCGCGTCAACAATATCGCTTATCTTTGAATTTTTATTGAAGGAAAAGCTCTTTCCGTTGATTTCAAATGAGAAATTTTCGCCAACAAGCGGAGTTTTAAGGTTGAGGTCGGAAAGCTTGAGGTTATCTCTTATCTTGTTTGAAACGCCGTCGCCCTCTATTCCGATAGCCTTTAAGGAGTCTGTCTGTGCGGCTATACGGTCGCTTGAAGAAAGGTCCTTATATGTGGTCTTTGCCGCCTGAATGACAAATTTATGCGATATTCCGTCGCCGTTATCATAGGATATATTGCTGTCCGAGTAAGAAAAGCCTGTGCCGAAGCTTTTTTCAAGCTCTTGCATAAAGCTTTCCTTGCTGTTAAAGGTTATATCCTTTGCAAGACCGTCAAGAGTAACGCTTACGGAGTAATCCTTGCTTCCATCGAGGCTGTCAAGGTTTATCTTAGCTCCTGCTGTAAGAGCGGAAGTCGAGGAAATTTCAGCCTGCTTTGCAAGTCTGTCGATTTTTGTAAGATTAACGCTGCCCGACTTTGCCGAAGTTGAAGCTATCGCTGTTATCTTGCTGTTGTTTGTTGTCGCAGAAAAGCTGCTGAAAAGCGAAGGTCTTTTGATACAGTTTGTCTTTGATGTAATATCAAAAAAGGTAGACTGAAAGTTTGTTATCTTGGACATTACGCTTCTGTAAGCTTCCTGCTTCCAGCTCAGAGAGTCAAACTTCTGCTGTTGTCTGTTAAGTCTTGATTTTGTATTTGTAGCCATTGCTTTGACAAGAGACTCGGTATCGAGACCTGTTGCAAAGCCGCCCATTCTCATCCCCGAAAAGAGCGACGAGGTTGAGTTGCTTGAACTTGAATCTGCCATAATAAATTCCTCCTCACTTATTATCTTTCATTTTAAGGAGCTGTTCCATAATATCCTTGGCGGGCGCTGCTGCCGCGGCGATATTCTGCTTTTCGGTGTTGAAAAGCTCCTCGCGGACAATGCGCACATCCTTTGGCGCTTCTATTCCTATCTTTACTCTGTCCTTGCCGACATCGAGAACCTTTATCACAACATTATCGGCAATAACGATGCCTTCATCTGTTTTTCTTGTTACTACGAGCATCAGTCATTCTCCCCTTCCGCAAAAAGAGGATAGCGGATCTCATAGTCTTCCTCTAAAATAATCTGAGCCGCCGTCATCTTTGTTTTATTGACAACAATCGGGCTTTTCATATTGACTGTTGTTTTTTTGAATTCTCCCCCGGGGATTGAAGCTATAACGATAAGGCAAAGCTCGTCGCCGTCCTCATAAGATACGGAGGCGCGGTCGTCCTCATCGAGATTTACATTATAATCGGGAAAAATATCGAAAGGATTATAGACAATAAAGCAGAGCGACTGTTTTTCAACCGATTGCAGCCACATAGGGTAAACGCCGTCGCCCAAGGGACTTAAAACGACAAATTCGCGCTCGTCCTCAAAGGCATAAATACCTCTCGGAAAGGTTATGATATTTTCTCTCTCGATTTCCGCTGTGCCTAAATCTCTTGTTTCAACAGTAATACGCTCGTTATTCATAATGCTTTACCTTTTTCCTTTTCTGATGAATTTTATGATACTAACCCTGTGTATCAAAGCCGCCCTTGCCGAACGGAATGTAGATAGGGTCGCCGAGATATTCGATTTTAACCTGCGGGAACTGCTCTACCGTTATGTCGATGCTTCCCGGTGTGAATTCAAAGCCGACTGTATCGGGCTCGAACTTCATTCCTATCTCTTCTGACGAAAGTTTAAGGCTTAAAGTTCCGTTCTGCCAGGACATATTATTGTCCGAAACGCTTGCCGCCTTTGTCATAACATCGTCAAGATTGCTGTTGCGGTAGATTTCGTCAAGCTCGCCCGTTTTTGAAACCATTGCGTTTATATTCTCGGACTGACGGGATATTTTTGCTACTGCGTTGTATGAAAGCTCGATTTTATTGTCGCTTGACTGAACAAAAACATCCTTGTTTCTGGCGTTATCCATAAGAATACGCATCTCGGCAGGCGATTTTATTGACTTTGCCTGAACTGCCGCGGGGCTTTCGGTCGTATCGACGGGCGAAAGCTGTGCGCGGTTTACCGTTATGTCAAGCTTTATGGGAATACTTGTTATTTCAAGCATCTGACCATCCATAAACCATTCTCCTTTCCATAGTTGAATGTGTGAAGTTTATCTGTTACATAAAGTCCCAGACGCTGTTGGGAATTACCTTTGAGCTCATTGAAAGGACTGCGTTGTATGCCGCGTCAAGAGATTTCCACTCTGTTATCGCTTTTGCAAGGTCCTCCTCGGACATTCCTTCAAGATTGAGCTGAGCCTCTGAAAGATTGTAGTTATATTCTTCAAATCTTGTGATGTTGTAGTCAACCGTTTCCTGCTTTACTCCGAGGCTTGTTATTCCCATAAGGATAGTGGACTGAGCCGAACCGAAAGCGTCAAGCATTGCGTTGAGCTTATCGGTATCGCTGTTCTGCGCAGCGTCAGCCGCGTCGTAAACAAGCTGGATGAAGTTGTTTGAAAGAGTGTATTCCGTTCCGCTTGCGCTCTTCCATTTTTCCTCTCCGCAACCTGTAAGCTCGGCGCCGTTGAGAGAAACATCCATTGCGGTGTCGGGGTCTACATTGCCTGCGGCGTCGTATTTTATGCCTATTCCTATATCGGAAAAGATAGGCTTTGAAAAGGGGAAATCATCGGGATTGCTGATATTATTTACATTCTCACCGTTATAAAGGACTATCGTTCTGCCATTTGCGTCTTTTTCGGTTGAGAACGGAAGAATATCCTCGCTGTTGTTTGTTCCGCCGAAAAGTCGTCTGTCGGCATAATCGGAGTTCATCGACTTGATAAGGTCGTCGGCTATTCCGCGAAGCTCGTGCGCTAAAATCTCGCGCTCTTCTTTATTCGCCGAAGGGTCGTTGCACGCCATTTCAACCTTGGTTATAACATTTTTGCAGACATCGTTTATATCCTCGCGAAGAACCGATTCGGCTGTTCTGAAAAGCTGTTTGGCGGAAGAAAGGTTTGACTGATAGGTAGAAACATCCGCCATAGATTTTCTCACGGCAAGGGCTCTCGCCGCGGAAATCGGGTTTTCGGACGCTCTTGTGAACTTTCTCTGCGCCGATATTTTATTCATAAGGTCCGTCATAGAAGTGAGGTTGTTGCTGTAATTGCGGTTATACATTCTGTTGACGGCGTTCTGGGTTATTCTTGTAATCATCTCAATCTCTCCTTAAAGGGTTATCTGCCCACAAGTCCCATTCCGTTGATTATCTTGTCGAGAGCCTCGTCAAGAGCTGTCATCATTCTTGCGGAAGCGTTGTACCATTTCTGGAACTGCATAAGGTTTGCGCCCTCTTCGTCCATATTTACGCCCATAACGGAGTCGCGCTGGTTTGAAAGGCTGAACGCCATCGAATTGTAGGTGTCGTAAACGCTCTGGGTGTATGAAATATCCTGACCGAGTTTATTCTCCCAGTAGGAAACATACTGGTCTATGGTCATATTCGACTGGTCGACTGTTGCCGCGCTGTCTGTCGTTCTTGAAAAATCAAGGCCTTTATCTATTACGGCTCTTATTCTGTTGAGGTATTCGTTGTTGAGCTCTTCGCCCGTTGCAACATTTCCTAACTCGTTTTTGGTGATGAGCATTGCGTCGTTCTTCCAGTCGTCCGAGACCTTTATATTCTCGGCGGTTATCTGGTCGGTGCTGCCCGATGTGAACATATCACCTGCCGCGCAGGCTTTATTGAAAGCCTCAGCCATTGTGTTTGCAAGAGCGTTTATCATCTCGCGGTAATAGGGAACGCCGTTGCTTGCGCCGTCAAATTCGTTGCCCAGCTCTGTGGCGTAAACCCCTGCGCCGTTATACATATCGAGGTATCCTCTCATAGCGCCCGAAGCAAGACTGCTTTCTGTGCCTTTCATCTCTGTTCCGTCGTTGAAGAAGAACTTCATAGCGCAGTCCTTGGCGTCGATATCGCCGTCGTTAACCTGCTTTGTGACATCGGTGTTGCCCTTATAGAACGCCATTTCAAGCTTTGCAAAGGTCTTGTCGCTTTTAACGCAGAGATGGTTTGCAAATTCAACATCAAAGGTACCGTCGGAATTTTCTGTGAGATTTACATTGCCGTAGGTGGAAAGCTCATCAACGAGAGCGTTGAGGCTGTCTTTAAGCTCGTTGGGGCCGTATTCGGAATTAACTCTGTATCCGAGAAGCTCGGAGCTGTCAACGGTAATGTCGCCCGAAGTGACATAAGCGTCTTTTATCTGGTCGTTAAGCTTGTGTATCTGCTCAAAAATGCTGTTTACCTTATCAAGACTTGTTTCTGCGTTGAGCCTTACCTGGTCGTGAATTTTGTCTATCTCTGTGTCATAGTTCTTTATGGACTGGCACATCTGCTTGCCGTATTCGAGAGCCACATTCGCAAGCTCTTTTCTGTCGGTGTTTTCTGTTCCGAATTGCGATAAAATGTCCTTGAACTTTGAATATATTCCGTAAAAGCCCGTTGTGTCAAAAACATCGAGAACATTTTCAATGTCCTTTAAATTCTCGGTTGCGATACTTGCCATTGCGGTGCCTGAGTTAAGGTCGCGGTAGCGCTTATCGAGAAGCTTATCTCTTATCTGGGTGATACCCGAAGTAGCGGCGCCCTGACCTGCAAGGGCGCGGCTTGTGTTGAAATACAGACTGCTTGCGTTGACGGAAATGGAAACCTGGTCGGCTCTCTGTCTTGAATATCCGACAGTGTTGACATTGGCGATATTGTTGCCCGTTATGTCAAGGGATTTCTGCGCGGCATACATTGTCTGTTTCATTGATTCTATTCCCATAAATGACGGTCTTAATGATGACATCGTTATTCCTCCTATACATCCTTGTTGAGCGTGTTTGTCTTTTCGGCGCGGAGCTTGTTTCCTCCGTTGTCATAAGAACTGACAAAACCGCCCTGACCTGAAACACCTTCAAGGACGGAAAGCCTGTGGGCTACTATCTCTCTTGCGTTGTCGTTAATGCTCTTTATCTGAAAAACAAGGCGTTTAAGCTCGTTATATCCGTCGCTGAGACTGCCCTTGTATTTTTGCGGACAGGTATCGATTATCTGCGGAAAGGTTTTATCCTTTTCATCGGCAAGTATCTCAAAGCGTTTCTTTTCATATACTCCCGACTTCATAATGAGCGCCTGTTCGCGACTTAATGACTTGCCGAGAGCCTCGACATTATCCGCGGCGATAAGAGAGAACTTTTCTGTTTCAAAAGATAAAAGCTCACGGTAATGGGCGTTGTATTCCTTTATAAATTCAACAAGCTGTTCATAATCAAGCATAGTATTCTCCTTCAAAAAACGGGGTTGGTTTAGTTCTTATGCCTCAACGGAAAGCATAGCGCGGGCAATAGCGTCGGACGAAACATTGTATTTTCCTTCCGAAACCTGCGCTTTGAGAGCTGCTATTCTTTCAGCCGAAGCGGGAGCGTTGGCGCTCTTTACTATTGAAGCCTTTGCGCCCTCGATATTGTTCATTGCGGACGAAAGCTCTAATTTGTCGGTGTTCTTTTTCTTTTTTATTCCTTCTGTCTTCTTGTCGGCGGAGTTTATCTTTGTTTCTCCTATCGACTGATACGCGTTTATCGCGTTTGTGCATTTTCTGATATCCATAATCGTTCCTCCTTGAAATTATGTCAGCCTGAAAAATTCCCTTACTTTCTATATCGGCAGAAAATCACACAACTTTACTGTTCTGAGAAAATTTTTTTGCCGTATTTTCGGCGATTTCTGCGTGTTCACAAAAAGTTTACAATTTAAACGCTAAAAAATCTCCGCCAAATGTTATTCGGCGGAGGGATTTTCAATATTTTCTGTTGTTTCATCGGGGAGCTCTTCGGGTTCTTCTATTCGCTTTAAGTTTTCGTCATACTGAGGCTTTTTGCCGTCCGAATAAGGTCCATAGCCGTAGTAAGCGTCGATAATCTGCCTTACGATGAGCTTTGAATATTCGCCCTCCTCGATATAGCAGGCAAAGGCTATCTCAGGGTCCTCGGCGGGATAATAGCCTATTACCGCGGAGTTTACAATGTCCTTTGACTTCTGGGGAGTACCCGTTTTTATGCAGGCCGTTTCGGGCAGGGTTGTGAGCAGGTAGTCCTCATAGTAATAATCAACGCCGAAGATTTTTTCATAGGCGGCGGCTCTTTTCATACCCTCTTCAACATATTCAAAAGTATAATCGTTCTTTATCGGTATCTGAGAAACGACAACGGGTTCGGTCTGTGATACTATATTATCAAGGTTATAGTCATAAACGCCCTCGATGATATAGGGCTTGTATCTTGTTCCCTTATTGGCAAGGGTTGAAGCCTGAACTGCCATCTGCAAAGGGGTAACAGCCGTTTCGGACTGTCCTATGGCAGTTTGCAGAACCTGTCCCGGTGTCCAGTCCATAGCGTAGGAGGCAAAAACCTCGGGCGAGGATACCCAGCCTTTGCTTCCGCCGATTTCAAGACCGACATTTTCACCCAGACCGAAATATGCGGCATATTCGTCAAGGCGCTCGATGCCGAGTTGTCTGCCCGTATCATAGAAGAAGATATTGCAGGAGACCTTTAATGCGTCAGCGACGGAGATAAGTCCGTGGTGACCTGTGCAGGTGGGGAAGATGTCGCTGTAATAGGTGTAGACCTGCGTACAGTTTACGGTGTCTTTTCCCGAAACTATGCCCTCGTTTAAAACGGCGGTGGCAGTAACGGTTTTGAAGGTGGAGCCGGGGCGGTAAAGTCCGTCTATTGCGCGGTTGATGAGCGGTTGATGTTCTCCGCCCAAAACCGATGAGTAATCGTTGATATAATCATAAATGTCATAGGTGGGGTAGTTTGCAAGAGCTCTTACTGCGCCCGTTTTGGCGTCAAGAACGACTATTGCGCCTGCGTAGGCGTTCTTGCCCCTGTCCTCTGTGGAATACATATTGAGCCAGTTTATGTGGTTCTTTAAAATGTCCTGAACATCACGCTGAAAGTCGCTGTCCACGGTGAGCTTGACGGTGTTGCCGGGGACTGCCTCCTCGGTGTTCTTGACGGAAATTACCTTTCCGCCCGATATGGTGGTTGTTCTTGTGCCGTCCTTTCCGCGAAGCTCTTTTTCCATAAACTTTTCTATTCCGCTTTTGCCGAGAACATCGTTAAGCTTATAACCCTCGTCTTTAAGCTCGGCGTATTCCTCGGCATAGATAGGTCCTACCGTTCCGATGGAATGTGCAAGAATGTCGCTCTGAGCGTAAACGCGGACAGCTTCTTCGGCGATGTCAACGCCTTTGAGCATATAGGAAAGCTCTTTTATCTTTGAAACTGTGACAACGGGAACATCCTCTGCAAAGGTATAACGGTTGCTCACCGAAAATCCCCTCAAAAGCATTTCGTAGCGCACTCCCGCTATGATACGCTTTTCTTCGGTGGTGTATTTATCCGAGATTTCGTATTTTTCAATGAGCGCGTCAATACAATCGGTGGCTGTTGCATAGACATTCAGCCTTAAATGTTCTTCATCGCGCATAATCTTTATGTCGCGCTCGCGGTCGGGCAGATAGACATAAGGGAGCGTTTTTGAAATGGGTATGCTCTCTATACGCTCCACATTATCCTCCATAAGAATTTTTGCGGTGCGAAGGATAATTTCGTTGCCCTCTTCATAATCCTTAGGGAAAAAGGCCGCCTCGATTATTACATTGAAGCCTGCTTTGTTCTTGACTATCTGAACGCAGTTGACATCGACAATCTCGCCCCTTGCGGCTTTGATAAGCTGTGTTCCCGTTGAGGCGGATTTTGACTTTGCAAGGTATTCCTTGCCGTTTACTATCTGGATTTTCATAAGGCGGACTCCGCAAAGAGCCATAGCAACAATGATAAAAACGACAAGAATTATCGTTCTTATTCTTTCGTTCTTTGCCGACATTTTTGTGAAATCCTCCTTCTTTAAAAAATTATTCTCTTACGATATCGTCGGATTGCTCCGCCATAAAGTGTTCTCTTCTCGGTCCGAACCTTTTATTTATCAGCCTGAACGCTACCCATATAAAAGGAGAAACGGCTATTGTCAATGCCATAGGCAGAAGCGTATAGAAAACAAAAATCCTGCCGTTGACATCGGTGCTCCACATTGCATAGAAGAAAAGGTAATCGAGAAGCCCCAAAATAATCGTTGTCGCGGAATTGACTATGAGAAAGTTGACTATGTTATGTCTTAAAACATACAAAAATAAAAGCGAAGCTACCATACAGACAACAGTGAGCAGAACTCCGTTGAAGCCGAAAAGCTTTCCGCAGGCGGCGTCGGTGAAAAGTCCGCACAAAAGCCCCATAAACGACGCTGTAAGCTCGTTCTTTTCATATATTGCAAAGCATATCGCGATAGGAATATGAAAAAGCGGGATAATACTGCCCGAAACGGTCATAATGACAAAGGAAACAGCCATTACAAGCAGATACAAAAGCCACTTTATGACAAGGTTGCGGCGCTTTTCTTTCAAGGTAAGCGGTCTATTCTTCTTCATAGTTCTCTCCCTGTCCGTTGAACGAAGTGATGACAAAGACGCTCTGGATATTTTTTATATCCGCAACAGGCTTTATCACCGCAGTTTTTGAAAGTCCGCTTTCTTCTATGTAGATATCTTCTACAATGCCTATTACCCTGTCCTTCGGGAAAAGTCCGCTGTTGCCCGATGTTACTATTATATCGCCTTTTTTAAGGTCGCTGTCCTTTTCAATATATTTCATTCGGCATACGCCCTCTGCGGCAAGCTCGGCGTCACATTCGACAATGCCCGTTGTGTCGTTTCTTATGCAGTATGCTCCCACGGGGACATCGGGGGAAAAGATTGTCGTTACTCTTGAATAGGTCGTTGAAGCCTTTGTGATTATTCCCACAAGTCCCGTATCGGTAATAACGGGGTCATAGACCGAAACGCCGTCTGTTGTGCCTTTATCGATAATGAACGAGCCGAAGGGGTCGTTGGCGGTCTTTGAAATAATCTGACAAGGGGGAGAAAATTCATAATCGGGGAAATCCTCTTTAAGTCCTATCACCTTGCGAAGCTGTTCGTTTTCATTTTTAAGCTTTTCATAGTCGATTATCTGAACATATAATTCGTCAAGCTGAGCACGGAGCTGTTTGTTGTCTTCGTAATACTGCTTTGCATTCGTTATGACGGAAAGGCTTTCTTCAACTTCGTTTTTAATGTTTGTCGCAAGCTTCTGAACGGGGGCGAATACCTTTGCGATAACGGAATTGCCCGGGTCAGAAGAACTTTCCTTAACGGTATAGAGCGTTACTCCGATAAGAAGTGCCAGCACGCAGACTATTACTTTAAATTTTTTGCTGTAAAAAAAATCTCTCAAGCGGTGACAACCCCTTTTCGTATTTTTTGCTGAAAAAAGGGGCAGAAAAACTGCCCCTTAATTACCCCTTAGTTGCTGTATCTTACTGTATCGTCGTTGAGAACATCGTGGAGCTTTTCAATATTTTCAAGAACCTTGCCTGTTCCTTCCGCAACGCAGTCAAGCGGACTTTCGGCGATGTTTACGGGCATACCCGTTTCCTTGTTGATAAGCTTGTCAAGACCTCTTAACAGTGCTCCTCCGCCTGCAAGAGTGATGCCCTGGTCGATGATATCCGCCGAAAGCTCAGGCGGAGTTTTTTCAAGCGTAACCTTTATAGCCTCGATAATTCTTGCAAGAGGCTCGGCAAGTGCGTCTCTTATTTCCGCCGATGTTACTATGATATTTTCGGGCAGACCGTTGAGAAGGTTTCTTCCCTTTATTTCCATAGTGGTGTCATCGTCGCCGGGGAAAGCGGAGCCTATGCCTATCTTGATATTCTCGGCTGTTCTTTCACCGATGAGAAGGTTATATTTTTTCTTGATGTAGTTGATGATTGAAAGGTCGAACTCGTCGCCCGCTACTCTTACAGAACGGGATGTAACGATACCGCCAAGAGAGATAACGGCAACCTCGGAGGTTCCTCCTCCGATATCGACAATCATAGAACCCGTAGGCTCGGCAACGGGGAGGTTCGCTCCGATAGCGGCAGCCATAGGCTCTTCAATGATGGAAACTCTTTTTGCTCCCGCGTTTTCAGCCGCTTCTTTAACGGCGCGGCGCTCAACGGCGGTAACTCCCGAAGGGATACAGATGATAACTCTTGCCTTTGCAAAAAGTGAGCCTGCAAGAGCTTTCTTTATAAATTCCTGCAACATTGATGTGGTGATGTCAAAGTCCGCGATAACGCCGTCTTTAAGCGGACGAACGGCAACGATAGAGCCGGGCGTTCTTCCTATAACATCCTTTGCTTCTGTTCCTACGCAACGGACCTGGTCTGTTCTTGTATCAACCGCAACAACGGAAGGCTCACGGATAATAATGCCTTTACCGCGCATATAAACGAGGGTATTCGCTGTTCCGAGGTCTATGCCTATGTCTTTTGTAAACATCCTTATTCTCCTTCACAAAAATAGTCTGCAAACTATTTTGCAGTTATCATCCAAATAGCGAAGCATAGCTTCGATATCAAAAAATTCTTACATATTATTATAACACAGAAACTTTCGTTCAACAAGAATTTTTAATGATTTTTTCAATTTAGGATAAAATGTCAATTTAACAAGAATTTGAGGGGTTGATTTGTGAAAAATGACAGATGAGATACTTTGTTCTCGCCTGCTGTGCGTAGCCGCACAGGCTATATCGTTTCAAGATAACGAAAACCGTTACTTTTTCGCTCGGTAACTTTACATAGCAGCACACTGTGCTGT
>CALZLD010000036.1 GCA_945788225.1 uncultured Clostridia bacterium | reverse complement strand
CTCGACAGGAGTAAATACAAAATAAGCATTTTATTTCAGAAAAAGGGTGGTGCGTTATGCACCACCCTTTTATATCTTCCTCTCATAATAACTTTTGCAGCGTTACCGAGCCACAAAGTAGCAGTACTCATAATGTTATTACGAATTGTCCTGCGTGGTCACACGCTTATATTTTCCTCTTATGATAACTGTTAAAATCAAACTTGATTTCATCGTGTACCACGCGACATATTTTAATTCAAAAACATCATTAAAATTATACAAGTTTCAGATATTCCATAAATTTATTTTTATTTTCAAGTGCAGTAGTGGTAGGTCTGCCAAGATTATCGCGGGCACCGATAGAACATTTCACTTCAATAAGACTCAGCTCATTTCTTGCCTTTGCATTTTCAAGTTCAGAATCAAGATCATCAAATGTTTCAACACAAATTGCATTGGGGTATCCGCATGCCCTTGCGACAGAAACAAAATCAATCTTTTCCGCAACAGTGGGCATACCTCCTACTGTTTCATGTGCGCCGTTGTTTATAATAATATGGATCAAATTTTTTGGCGCATTGTAACCAAGTACTGCCATAGAACCCATATGCATAAGGACCGCACCGTCACCGTCAATACACCAGATCTTTGAATCAGGTTTATTTATTGCAATGCCAAGGGCAATGCTACTACTGTGCCCCATAGAACCTACTGTCAGAAAATCGTATTTGTGGCTCTGATTATTTGCTTCTCGTATTTCAAAGAGCTCACGGCTTGCTTTTCCGGTAGTACAAACAATAGGATCTTCCCCGGATATTTTAACAATATGCTGAATTATCTCCTCACGAAGCATAGTATTGCTGTTTTTATATTCTACCTTATCATCATAAGAAAGCGCTCCTTTTCTTATCACAAAGGCAACATTCTTACCTGAATCAAGCACTTTTCTGAAATCATTCATAGCAGTCGTGACTTCTTCATCAGAAGTATCCTTGCCGATAATAAATGTTTTTATATCCATATCCTCAAGGAGCTTTATAGTTACCTCTCCCTGATATATATGCTGAGGTTCATCGTGAACGCCCGGTTCTCCACGCCATCCGACAATGAATATCATCGGTATAGCATATACCTTATCATTAACAAGAGATGCAACAGGATTGATGATATTTCCTTCTCCGCTGTTCTGCATATATACAACAGGTATCCTGCCTGTTGCAAGATGATAACCTGCGGCAAGAGCTGTGCAGTTACCTTCGTTTGCGGCAATCACATGGTGTTTGGAATCAATGCCGTATCTGTTCATCAGATAGTTGCATAGCGCTTTCAACTGAGAATCGGGAACACCCGTATAAAAATCCGAACCGATTATTTCAAAAAGCTTTTCAACTTTCATTTTCTTTTTTCCTTTCCTCAAGGTAATCGGATAAACTACGCAACTCATCAACTGTATCTATCTCGATGATCTGTTTCGGTAAAACAGGGTGAACTGTAAGCTCAAACCTTGAAATATGTATATTAACCGCATCATCCCAGAACAATTCTTCATAACCGGGTTTCCCGTATTCTTCTGTAATGACCTCATAAAGAATTTTTGCGTCTTCTGAAGTAAAATAGGAAATGCCTGTCATATTATATTTGTCAGTACCGTTTTTGCCCACCCTGATTATTTTACCGTTATCATCAGTATCAAAAACCCAGTCATTGGAATAACCTCTGACATACTTGCCAAAATAGCAGGATTTTTTCAGCTCGGTATTCAGTATGTTTTTATCTGAAACATACAAATCAGCTTCGCATATAAAACAGCTTCCCTTCATCAATACATCACGCGCTGTGTATATTGATGAAATATTATTGACTGTACGATATACATCGTTATTTATAAGCGTTATATTATTGTATTTTCTGGTAAGATACTCAAATTGTTCGCTTAAATATCCGACAACAATGTAAATATGATCCACCCTTCGCTCATTCAGACAGGCAATAATAGTTTCTATCAGACACTGACCTGCAACTTTTACCAAGGGTTTGGGAACTGTATCGGTAATCGGTCTCATTCTTGTTCCTAGACCTGACGCCATAAGTATTGCATTTTCCATCTTCGGCTTCTCCATCAATCAAAGAGTATCTATCATAGAAATAATATCCTTTATCGGCAAGAGCCGTTCTTCCGATTCCTTTGCTCTATGATTGACCAGTATTTCTTTTGCTGTATTCTCCATTGCGGGGAATGCACTTCTTGTAAGTTGATTTGCATATATAACTATATTTGCTCCATGCGCTGCCAATTCATCTTCTGTAATTGCATTAAATGAAGTCGGAACAACAACAATAGGAGTGGTTTTATCATTTTGTCTGAACAGATCACAGAATTCAAGGATCTCAGAGGGGTCTGATTTTCTGCTATGAATCATAATTCCGTCTGCTCCTGCCTTAATAAATGCATTCGCACGGACAAGTGCGTCATCTATACCCTTTTCAAGAATAAGACTTTCAATACGGGCAATGATCATAAAATCATCTGTCAGCTGAACCTTTTTTCCTGCTGCGATCTTTGCAGAAAAATTCTCTATGGTGTCCTGCGTCTGTTCAACCTCAGTACCGAATAAGCTGTTCTTTTTAAGCCCTGTTTTATCTTCAATAATAATAGCGGATACACCAAGACGCTCAAGGGTTCTGACTGTATAAACAAAATGCTCTGTAAGACCGCCCGTATCACCGTCAAAAATTATTGGCTTGGTTGTTACTTCCGTAACATCTTCAATGGTACGATAGCGGCTGGTCATATCAACAAGCTCGATATCAGGCTTTCCCTTCGCCAGCGAATCACAAAGAGATGAGATCCACATTGCGTCAAACTGATCAAGCTGACCGTTATGTTCAACTACTGTTTTTTCGGCAATTAAACCTGTAAGTCCGTTGTGGACCTCTATCGCTTTCACAATAGGTCTTATTTTCAAAAGTTGTTTTAACCGTTTTCTTCTGAATTCCGGCATTGCAAGTTTTTCGCGCATTTTGTTATCAATGTGCTTGACATTCTCGTTGTATGTATATGGAACATCAATGATTTTTCCGCCATACTGCGACAATAGCTTTTCTGCATTATCACGGATAGCTCTTGTAGGTCCTGACATCCAGTTATCACCGTGGATAATAAAGTCCGGATGTAATTTTTCAACAATATCATCATACATGATATTATCCTGAACGACTACTTCATCTACCCCAGGAATATTTTTAATCATATTCAGGCGTTCTTCAAATGAAATGCTCGGAAAACGATCAAATTTCACCATTGCTTCATCTGTAAGAACGCCAATTATCAATCTTCCGTATTTATTGGCTGTTCTGATAATATTCATATGGCCTTCATGAATAACATCAGTGGTAAAACACGCATATACAGTTTTCATTTATCTACCTCATTCAGAATATTTTACAGGTATCGAAACGCCAAAATGTGTCATAGCTTCTTTAAGTACATCAAAGAAACTGATTATATCGGGCTCATCAATCGCTCCCAAAGCACAAAGCCGGAATGTATTTGATGAAGCAATTTTTCCTGGATAGATTGTGTATCCGCGTTCATAACAATAATCATGTATCTTTTCAAAATCCCAGTTCGGATCATCAGGATAAATTACCGATACAACAAGGCCTGCCTGCCATTCACGCTTTATTACATCCTTAAAGCCCAATTCGTCAAGTCCCTTATGAATAGCATTGAATACTCTGGTGTGTCTGCTCCATTTTGCAGTTTCGCCTTCAGCCCAATACTCCCTGAGTGCTTCCAGGGTAGCATAAATAGTCTGAACAGGAGGAGTAAAATGCATTTCACCTGTTTTTTCAAAAAAATCGTACTGCAGAAAAAGATTACAATAATATGAGCGTTTTGGATAAGAGGCTGAAGCTTCTATAACAGACTTCCTTCCGATAACAAAAGAAAGGCCTGTAAATGCCATCAAACCCTTCTGAGCAGACGCCATGCAGAAATCAATATTATCTTCTTCAATGTTTATTGGTCTCATGGCGTATGTTGATGTAGTATCAACAATAAAAACAGCGTTATGTCTGTGAGCGGCATCTCCTATTTCGCGTATCGGGTTCAGTATCCCTGTACCTGTTTCATTATGGGTTGTATATACAATTGCAATATCCGGATCATCATTCAGAGCCTTTTCAATCATATTCATATCAGGAAGTTCATCATAATTAAATTTTAAATCAATATATGGCAATCCGTAAAAACTGCATACCTCAGCCGCTCTTGAACTGTATGCCCCGTTATTCACTATCAATATTTTCTTCCCTTCGGGTAGCAGTGAATTCAGACACACATCAATATTGATAGTCCCCGAACCGCAGAAAAGCACGGATGTAAATATTTCGGGATCACCATGAACGATTTTTACCAAATCAGCTCGCAAATCATTCATAAGGCCTCTGAATTCTTTTTCTCGCGGGCAAATATCAGGAACAACCTGAGCCATTTTCACCTTATCAGTGGTAGTGGAAGGGCCGGGATTCAGCAATATATTTCGTTTGATTTCCATATTATTTCTTCTCCATAAACTATTGTTTGCTTATTTTTGAAAGTATATATTTTCCGCCGACTTCAGCGCTGTGCATAAAGTTGAACAATGTTTCATCCCTGACTGTGATAAGGCCCTCAGCTGAAACTACTTTTTCATTTATCAACTTTGAAGCGGCATTATATACTTCGTCCTCGTTTTTCCCCGATACCTCTATTCCTATTTTCTTTCTGAGGGAAATGTCAATCGGTTCAACTCCGATGTCCTTATAATCGGGATTGATGACCTTCATGGGTGTATTAACAAGAAGTGCGGGACGAAGAGTTGAAAAACTGAACTCATAGCTGATGTTTGACCAGTCGGTTACAACAAGAGCCGCCTTGTAAATCGTGTCATTTGATGAAAAGTCGCTCTGTGTTTCAACCATTGGATCATCTTTATATTTTTCCTCGATGAGATGCCATTTCTGAGGAAATCTTCTTACATACTGCGGATGAGGACGAATAATAACTTTTAAGCACTTTTTCAGCCCGTCAACAACAGTATCAAGACAACTGTCGAGAATATTGTCCTTTTGATATGACGGCGCGAGAAGAATGAAATCTTCACACACTCTGCCGCCATTCTCAGCACACCATGTGTTGTAGCTTTCTGTAAGATCCTCCATCAGACCATATCCGCATTCCACAAGTTTTTTATGGGGAAGATCATAAAGATTTTCTGTCGCAATGACTTCGTCACAGACATGCTGACCTGCACAAAAAATCGTGTCATAATGATCCAACGCACCCTTACGGTTGAGCATATTGATACTTGAAAGAGCATGGTCCATAAAAACATACTCAACATTCTTATCAACATAACTGCGCTTGATATGGAAGTTATCCAGGTCGGGTACTGTCATGATGACCATTTTCGCTTCCATTTTCAAAAACAGCGGTATAAGTTTGTTTTCACCTATGAAGTACGGAAGTATTTGTTTGTTTGTTTTCGCGATTTCAAATATGATATCATTCGGGTCGTTGGTAATATAATGTATTTTAACATTTGAATGGGAAGTAAGCCATTCTATCATTCTTCTGTAATATTTGTAAAAGCCGCTGCTCTCTGAATAGAATACAAGATGCTTGTTGTCAATAGAAAAAAAGCGCTTATAGTCTGCATGCTGGCGCTTCTTTTCTTCGGGAGTAAGACGATTGCCTATTTTTTTAATTTCTTCAAGATGCTTTTTACTCTGTTCAAGTTTTTCATAGTCTATGTATTTTTTCGGGTTAATTAACGCATTGAGTATGTATATCTGCACTGTACTGAAAACATTGCTGAAAATCCAGTACAAGGCAACAGCCGAATTCACGAAGAAACCAAGGTACAGGGAAAGAAGCGTTGAAAAAATCATCATACCATACTTGTTGAGATTTCCCTGTTCAGCCTGAAGTACCTGGGATCTGTTCTGGGCGAGACACATAATAAGAGATGACAAAGCAGCTAAAAACGGAAAGAGGATATATGCTCCGCCAATCTTACTTGGAACTGCCATGAAATCTATACCAAAGGATATCATCTGAGCTTCTGTAAGCCCTGAGTAACTCAGATTCTTAACAACCTCAATAACTCCCATAAGAAGCGCAAGCTGGATTACAAGAGGTATAAGGCTTATAAACGGACTGTATTTTTCACGCTTATATAAATTAAGTGTTTTTTCGTTTATAAGGTCCTTATCACCGTAATACTCACATTTCAGCTCATTGATCTCAGGAGTAAGCATAACGATTTTTATACTGTTTTTCTGGACAGCGATGCTTACGGGAAGAAGTATTATTTTAGATAACAGAGTGAATATTGCGATTGAAAAAAGATAATCTCCGACCACAGAATAACATATATAAAGCAGTTTTCCGAGAATTCCGGCAAATAACTCCATTTTTTCATCCCCTATAAAAATTGCGGATATTTTTCACAAATAATCTGTGGCGTGTCGGCCGTTATCTGTGTCAATATCTTTTGTCCTGCCAATGTATGAATATTCAATGAAACAGTTTCAGGTACAATGATTTATATGCACGAAATGCATTATTTTCAACATTCAGATTCCCTGAAAAAGCCATACTTCAATTTGTAACTGTTTTATCTGTATTATGAAATTTTACATCAAATCAAGTAAATATATATTTAGCATATCATATCATAAATCCCCAAAAAAGTCAAGGTAATGTATAAAAGTCATGTTCATTCTGTATGTTGGTTTATCAATAATAAATTACAAAATATCAGAATACTTTACATTAAACAAGAAAACCTTAGCATAGTTACAGAAAATTTCCGATAAAGCGTACGCATACGGATATTATTTTCACCAAACTGATTTTCAAAATCGTTATATGAAATATGTATGCCTTGCAGAAATCATTTCTGTGAGAATACCCTGTCTTGCTTACTTTTTAAAAAGAAAAACACTTCTGCGTGCAAAGCACGAAAAAAGAGGTACCGCACGGCACCTCTTTTTATATCCTCTCATAATAACTTTTGCAGCGTTACCGCCTATATCTTCCTCTTATGATAACTGTTGAAATCGAACTTTATTTCATCGCATATAAATTCAAGCATTTCTTCAGTAGCACCCAATAGCGACAGCTTTGTTTCCTCGTCGACCTCCATCGGAATGTCGGCAGGGTAACGGCTTTCAATGTAGTACCTGTTGAGCGCCGAGCTTTTTTCAAGCCAACATTCAAAGGTCCTGTCAGCAAGAATAGCCTGCTTGCAAAGCCAGGTGAGGTTGTGTCCGTCAAACAGACGGCGGTTTTTATATAACAGATAGCCTTTCAGAGCCTTTTCAATACATTGCTGACAATGAAAAGCCGTCAGACAGTTGCAGTTCTTGTCCTTTGCGATGTGCTTTGCCGCGATGTAGTCAAGCCTTGCGTGATACAGCCAGTCGTAATAACGCTTGCTGTCGGTCGAGTGTGATGAACTTCTACCCATATAGCTTATCACCGCTTTCAAAGACCTTGTGCGCAAAGGTTCCGTAATCGTCTATCAGCTTTTCCCATACGGTTTTGTTGTAGACAATTACATCAAAGGGAATTTCACAATCCGTTTCCATATAAATTCTTTCTTCGATGTCAGAAACCTTCTTGACATCGTTGACAACAACGAGAAGCTTGAACGAAGTAAGCTCCTCTTTTAAATTATGCTTGTATGTTGCAAGATAAATTTCCACGGGTGAGCAAAGCTCAACTATTCGGCTTGCAACCGAAGTAATAATGCCGTTGTTCTTCATAATCAATCCTCCTTTTTGCTTTGCGCCGAGTTCTTCTCCCTGCGGCAAAGGTCTGAAATATATCCGAAAAGAAATATCGCCGAGCTGTTAAGGTATATCGCCGTTTCGTTTGTGGAGTAACTATGTTCAAGGTCGAGGTGACATTTTGCGGGGGGAGTGCCGTATGGTATCAGCCACTTTGAGTATTCGTCGCTCCGGCTTCTGTCGGGACCGCTTACTACCATTCCGGGAATGACAGCGTCGGTGTTGTCAGCAATAGACGGTCTGAAATGCGGTCTTTTAACGGAATTTTCACCGTACCCCGTTATGTAGCTTCGACAAAGGGGATTATTTCCTAAAATATAGTTTATGTGACCTAATATTTCCGTCAGGAACTCATCTCTGCCTTCAAGAGTGTTCGCCGCAACAAGAGTAATTGCGTTTGTGAGAATGTGAAAATTGCTTGCCCAGCAGTATTCCTCAGGCGATAACGATGAGCGGTAGCCGCTGTGTCTTGCGGCGGCGCATATCGTTTCTGCGCGGTATGTAAGCGCGCCTTTAAGAGCCTTCAAAGTGTCCTCGTCCTTGTCGCATTCCGAGCGTATGTATGACAGCGCGCCGAAACCGCCTACGCTTCCTATCGAAAATCCCGTGGTATCGACAGCGTTGCAGAGCGATTCCAGCTTTTCCGCAAAAGTCTTTTCGCCCGTAAGACTGTAAAGCTCGCAGGACGCCCAGAAAATATCGTCGTCAAGAAAGCTGTCGCTGTATTCGGGGGAATTTACCCCTCTTGCATTTTTAAAGGGGACATCTACAGGGTTGTTAAGAAGCCACGCCCACGCGGCAAGTGCGGCGGAGCGGAGCTTTTTTATTATCTTCATTCCCATAGGCTCGAATATCCGCGCGGCAAGAGCGGTAACGGCGGCAAAAAGAGCCGTCGCCGAGGCTGTCTTTCTGAAAACATACTGCTTCTTTTTATCATCCGACGGCATAACATAATCGGCATATTCCAAAGATGATACCTTGTGATAGACTCCGCCGTCCTTATCCTGCATTTTAAGCAACCATTCAAGCTCATAACGACATTCTTCTATTATCAGCGGACAGGGTCTGCCCGACTCCGACACTCCCTCGTTGTCGTTAAAAACTTCGGGAAACATAATGTATCCGTATAAAAGGTGACCGAGGGATATTGCCGCCGTGACAACGCACCGCGAATAATCCCCTGCGTCGTGCCAACCGCCCGAAACATCGAGCGTGACCGCCTTGTTTTCATAAAGAACGGCAGGTTCAATGTGACAGGTCTTTCTGCCGAAACAGCCGACCTTGGAGCGATGAAGAGCCGAACCGCAGTGCGTGTAGTAAAGGGACTTTTTAAGGTCGCCCAGTAATTTTCTGTAAGGCGCTTTTGATATGGTGAAAACAGCCGAGCGTTCCGCGCCTGCCTTGATGTAAAATTCGCCCTCTTCGCAAAAGTCCGAAAAATCCGCCGTAAGAACTCTGTCGCCCGACGCCTCGTCGTGCATAGCTCCGAGCAGAAGTCCGCGGTATGAGGGCTTTTTCGCTCCGACCTTGTATATATAAAATATTCTTGCCGAACCGCTTACCGACGCTATCTTCGGCAGGTCGGCGACATAACCTGTCTGATTGACCGAAATTTTAACAGCCATAGAATTCTCCCGCTTAGTGAGTTTGTTGTCCTTAATTAAAGTATACCACATATAAAAACTAAAATAAAGCCTTTAATAAATTTTTGACAAAGTCTGTTGTCAAAACAACCAAACAAATGTCACAAATTCCGATAATATTTTTCTTGATTTTTTACGCCCGTTGTGATATAATCTTGATAATTAAATTTTCTGAATTTTTTGTCGAAAGGGGTTATTACCATGGCTTTTTATTATGAGGGCGAATCGCATACCTTTAACGAATATCTTCTCGTTCCCGGATACTCCTCGTCGGAGTGTATCCCTGCGAATGTCAGCCTTAAAACACCTATTACAAAATTCAAAAAGGGTGAGGAACCCGCTATCACTATGAACATTCCCATGACCTCCGCTATAATGCAGTCCGTTTCGGACGATAAAATGGCGGTTGCACTTGCAAAAGAGGGCGGAATTTCATTCATCTACGGCTCGCAGACTATTGAAGAAGAAGCCGCAATGGTAGCTCGCGCAAAGGCTTATAAGGCAGGCTTTGTTCCGTCGGACTCAAATGTATCGCCCGACGCTACCTTGCAGGATATTTTAGACCTTAAAGAAAAGACAGGTCACTCCACCGTTGCCGTTACAACAGACGGCACAGCAAACGGCAAGCTTGTCGGCATTGTAACAAGCAGAGATTACAGAGTGAGCAGAATGTCCCCCGATGAAAAGGTAAGCACCTTTATGACCCCTATTGAAAAAATCATTTCCGCTCCCAAAGGTACAACTCTTTCTCAGGCAAACGACATTATCTGGGATAACAAACTCAATTCTCTCCCCATTATAGACGACGAGGGCAGACTTATGTACTGGGTATTCAGAAAGGACTACGCAGAGCATAAGGCTAATCCCAACGAGCTTCTCGATTCACAGAAGAGATATGTTGTGGGAGCAGGTATCAACACCCGTGACTATGAAGAAAGAATCCCTGCACTCATTGAAGCAGGAGCTGACATTCTCTGTATCGACTCGTCCGAGGGTTATTCGGAATGGCAGAAAAGAGTTCTTGAATGGGTAAGAGCAAAATACGGCGACACAGTTAAAATCGGCGCAGGAAATGTCGTTGACAGAGAGGGCTTCCGTTTTCTCGCTGAATGTGGTGCGGACTTTGTCAAGATAGGCATAGGCGGAGGTTCAATCTGTATCACAAGAGAAACAAAGGGTATCGGCAGAGGACAAGCTACCGCAGTTATTGAAGTTGCAAAGGCTCGTGACGAATATTTTGAAGAAACGGGAATTTATGTTCCTATATGCTCCGACGGCGGTATCGTTTATGACCACCACATCACTCTTGCACTTGCAATGGGCTCGGATTTTGTAATGCTCGGCAGATACTTCTCACGCTTTGACGAATCACCCACAAACAAGGTTAATGTCAACGGAACATATATGAAGGAATATTGGGGCGAAGGCTCAAACCGCGCAAGAAACTGGCAGAGATACGACCTTGGCGGAGCGAAGAAGCTTTCGTTTGAAGAGGGCGTTGACTCCTATGTTCCTTACGCAGGCTCACTTAAAGACAATGTGGGACTTACACTCAGCAAGGTAAAATCCACAATGTGCAACTGCGGAGCGCTCACAATCCCCGAATTACAGCAGAAAGCAAAGCTCACTCTCGTTTCGGCAACAAGTATCACCGAGGGCGGAGCGCACGATGTTGTTTTAAAGGACAAGAATGTATCACCTATAAAGTAAACAAACAGCGTTTCAGGCGGAGGTTCGCACGAACTTCCGCTTTTTTGTTTATTTTGCACAAATATAGCAAAAAAATATTGTCATCGGAACACTACCTATCCAAAAAAATCGCAACAGCTTTTATATTTGCGATATAGACAATATTATTATTTTAATGTATAATAAAAATGTTAGGGCGAACTGCGCCCTGTTGACCTTTATACATTTTGTCGGAAGGGGTGAGCCGCCATTATCAAGGATTTTTTTGAAAAAGTCGGGGATTTTGTAAAAAATCTTTTCAGAAAAAAAGAACATTCCATTCTCATACGGCTTATGGCGCCCATAATGGCGATAATTCTTGCTCAGGTGCTTGTGTTTACACTTGTTATGGTAGCAAGCGGTTCTCTCGAATATATTTATGACAGCTCATATCAGGTGCTCAACGAAAAAACCTCGCTTCACGCAAACCATGTCACCACCGAGCTTCTGGACAAACGCAAGATAGTTTCAGGCTCAAGCCCCACTATAAATAGTATAGTCAGCTCAAAGCTTCTTGCTATGGGCAAGGAAGCTTACGATGTAAAAAATGACAAGCTTCTTGCCGACGGTATTCTTGCGTCTATTTCTTCGGAGCTTGTCACAATAACTCAGAATAACGACATCGAGGGCGCTTTTGTAATTATCAACAACGGCGAAGAAACGGGCGAATACTCTGCACTTTATATTAAAGGACGGGACCTTAACGGCGCAAACAAATTGCAGATTGTAAAGGGAACGGAAGAAATTGCCGAGCTTATCGGAGCGGAAAAGCAAAGCTCATATTTCTTCTCCGACTATTTTGATTTTTCAAAGAAATCCGCAGAAGAAAAAGCATTTTTCTTTGCTCCGTTAGAGGCTGCAATGCGCGGCGACGGCAGAGATTGCGGATACTGGAGTATGCCCTTTAAAATGGAAAATTTCGTTGTCGATTCCATGACCTATACCGAGCCTCTTGTCGGGGCGGACGGTACTGTTTACGGAGTAATCGGAATAGAATTTATCGAAAGATACTATATCCGTTCTCTGCTTACAATAGACAGCGAAAATTCTCTCGATAATGTAGTTTATCTCCTTGCAAGAAGCTCGGATGTCAGAAACTATCAGGTAGCGTCTTGCAGTAACGAAAGATTTCAGAGCCACTATGCAAAAACGGGAACGGTAAATCTCGGAGGCCCCGAGGTTTACAGCGGAATTTACCGCTTTGCCGAAACGGAGGATAACGACGAGAAGATATTCGGAAGCGTAAAGGAACTTTCGCTTTATCCGAATAACTCCGCCTTTGCAACAGACCGATGGTATGTTGTCAGCGTAGTTGATGAGGGAACGCTCTTCGGCTTTTCCGACTCTCTTATGAAAACGGTGATTTATTCTATCATAGTATCCGCCCTTTTCGGACTTTTGGGAGTTCTTATCGTTGCAAGACTTGTTACCCAGCCTATGACCAAGGTCGTTAGGGAAGTAAACACCCTTGACCCCACAAGAAATGTCTGGTTTGAAAAGACAAATATCCGTGAGATTGATATGCTCACAAGCTCTATAAAAAATCTCAGTGAGAGAATAGTAAGCTCCACCACAAAGCTTTCGCAGATACTCAATGTTCTCGATATTTCTATCGGCGCGTTTGAATTTGACGACAGCTCGGACCTTGCCTACTGCACCGAAGGGTTCTTCTCGCTGATGGGCTGGAATACCCTTACATATATCGACGGCTATGTGGGCAAGGAATTCCTCATAAAGAAAATCGAAGAAATGATACCCTATGAAACATCGGGCAACGAGTCGTGGTATAAGATTGAGGATGAACACGGCGAAATCAGATTTGTCAAGTTCACCGTGACCGAGCTTGACACGAGAACTCTCGGCGTTGCCGAAGATGTTACAAAGGAAGTTCAGGAAAAGCGCAAGCTCGAATTTGAGCGCGACTACGATCTTCTTACAGGTATCTATAACAGACGCGCCTTCAAGCGTGAGGTTTCGGGATTATTCCTTTCCGAAACGGTTGACCTTCGTATTGCCGCCGTTATGATGATGGACCTTGACAACCTCAAATACATAAACGACACCTACGGACACGACTATGGCGACGAATACATAAGAAAATCCGCCGAGATACTCTCTTCCGCTGAAAAATGGGGCGGAATAGTTGCAAGAATGTCGGGCGACGAATTCTATCTCTTCCTCAGCGGATATGATACCAAGGACGAAATACGCAATATCATTATGCGTATTAAAAAGGTATTCAATGCCACCGAAATAGAAATGCCCGACGGCACAAAGATAAAGCTTCGTTCCTCAGCGGGTATCGCGTGGTATCCCGACGATTCAAAGGACTTTGAAGAGCTTCTGCGTTACGCCGACTTTGCAATGTATACCGTAAAGCACAGCGTAAAGGGAGATATATGCGAGTTCGACGGCGAAAAATATCATAAGGACGCTATTCTTCTCAGCGGTAAGGAAGAGCTCAACAAGATTATCGAAAGCGAGCTTGTCCGCTACGCTCTCCAACCTATCGTTGACGCAAGAACGGGCGAGATTTTCGCCTACGAGGCTCTTATGCGTCCGCAGGGAGATACCCTCAAAACTCCCCTCGATGTTATCCGTGTTGCAAGACAGCAGGCTAAGATGTACCAGATAGAAAAGCTCACCTGGCACAAGAGTATGCAGGCATATATCAATCAGGTCGAAAGCGGAAATATTTCACCGAACGCAAGACTTTTCCTCAACTCCTTCTCAAGCCAGATACTCACCGACGATGACTTCAACGACTATGAGCAGAGATATAAGGAATATCTGCCGAATATCGTTATGGAAGTTCTTGAGTCCGACGAGCTTGACGAGGGCTTTGCAAGAAAGAAGAGCGAATATGTCAGAGGCTGGGGCGGTATCATCGCTCTTGACGACTTCGGAACAGGCTATAACGGCGATTA
>CALZLD010000035.1 GCA_945788225.1 uncultured Clostridia bacterium | reverse complement strand
CGCTCAAAGGAAAGGCTATCTATCCGAGAATACACATAGAGGGCGATGAAAAAATTTCCTTTGCGGTATCCTGCCGTCATTGTGAAGACGCTATTTGCGTTAAAAGCTGTATTGCAGGAGCAATTTCCAAAAAAGACGGCGTTGTAGAGATTGACAGAAACAAGTGCGTTGGATGTTTGACCTGCGTTCTTGTCTGCCCTTACGGCGCATTATCGCCCGACGGCGACGGCATTATGCAGAAATGCGAATTGTGCCTTAAAAATTCCTGTGGGGAGCCTGCCTGCGTAAAGGGTTGCCCCAACAGAGCGATAGTATATGAGGAAAGAGGCGAATGAGTTTGAACGAATATGTTATCATCGGAAACGGAACGGCGGCGGCAGGCTGTATCGAGGGTATAAGGTCTGTTGACAAGGAAAGCCCCGTTACCGTTATTTCAGAGGAAAATCACCCCGTTTACTGCCGTCCGCTTATATCCTATTATCTTGAAAACAAGACCGATAAGGACCGTATTCTTTATCGTGACAAAGATTTTTATGAGAAAAACGGCTGTAAGGTTCTTTACGGCGAAAAGGCGACAGCTATTGACAATAATTCAAAGAAAGTCACACTTGCAAGCGGAAAGGAAATTCCCTTCACCTCGCTTTGCATAGCGGCAGGCTCGCGCCCGTTTGTTCCCCCGTTTGAAGGACTTGACAAAGTAGAGAAAAAGTTCTCGTTTATGACCTTTGACGACGCTCTGGCGCTTGAAAAGGCTGTTGACGAAAATTCAAGAGTACTTATTGTCGGCGCGGGACTCATAGGTCTTAAATGTGCCGAGGGACTTTGCGAAAGAGTGAAAAAAATCACCGTCTGCGACCTTGCCGACAGAGTTTTGTCAAGTATTCTCGACAACGACTGCGCTGCCCTTATGCAAAAAAGGCTTGAAGAAAACGGCATCGATTTTCTCTTAGGCGACAGCGTAGTATCCTTTGAGAAAAATTCTGCTACAATGAAAAGCGGAAATGCAGTTGACTTTGATATACTCGTTCTCGCTGTGGGAGTAAGAGCGAATACAGAAATCGCAAAGGAAGCAGGAGCGGAGGTAAACCGCGGAATTATTGTTGACGAAAAAATGAAAACCTCGGTTGACGGTATCTATTCGGCAGGCGACTGCACCGAGAGCGAGGATATTTCATCGTCCACAAAAAAGGTTATGGCGCTTATGCCAAACGCATATATGCAGGGCTTTGCCGCAGGCGTTAATATGGCAGGCGGAGAAAAGGTCTATGACAACGCTATACCGATGAACTCGATAGGCTTCTTCGGACTTCACGCGATGACCGCAGGAAGCTATGACGGAGAGATGTTTGAAGAAAAGGACGAAAACGGAATAAAGAGACTTTTTGTAAAGGACGGTCTGTTAAAAGGCTTTATCCTTATCGGAAAAACGGAAAGGGCAGGAATTTACACCTCGCTTATCCGCGAAAAAACGCCGCTTTCTTCACTCGACTTTGATATGCTGAAAAAAATTGCGACTTCCGCCGCTTTTTCTTCAGAAACCCGTGGAAAAAAGTTCGGAGGTGTGGTATAATATGAGTATTGATGTAAAAGCTCTGGGATACAAAGAGATAAACGAGGCTCTGCGTGAGGCTCCCGAAGTCTGCACTCTTGACAACTGTTGCGGACAAAGATTTATCGCGGCAGGAATGTCAGGCAGAGAAATCACCATTAACGGCGTTCCAGGCAACGCGCTCGGAGCGTACCTGAACGGTGCAACGATAAAGGTCAATGCAAACGCGCAGGACGCTGTCGGCGACACTATGAACAACGGCGAAATCATCATCGACGGAAACATAGGCGACGCGGCAGGATACGCAATGCGCGGAGGAAAGATATATGTCAAGGGCAACGCAGGTTACCGCGCAGGTATTCATATGAAAGAGTACAAAGAAAAGGTCCCCGTTATGATAATAGGCGGAACAACGGGCAGCTTTTTGGGCGAATATCAGGCAGGCGGAGTTATCATTGTCCTTGGACTTACAGAAGGTAAGATAGTCGGCAACTTCCCCTGCACAGGTATGCACGGCGGAAAGATGTTTTTGCGCGGAAACTGCGAAGGGGTGAAATTTCCGTCGCAGGTACGAGTAGCAAAGGCTGAAAGCGACGAACTCTCTGAACTGAGAGCGCACCTTGTACCCTACTGTAAGACCTTCGGTCTTGATATTGAAGAAATTATGAATTCGGAATTTACTGTAATAAAACCCGACAGCAAGAACCCCTACAAGCAGATGTATGTTGCAAATTAACGAAAAGAGGTAAGGTTATGAAGTATTCAAAAGAAGAGGTTATGCAATATGTCCGTGAGGAAGATGTAAAATTTATCCGCCTTATGTTCTGCGATGTTTTCGGAAAGCAGAAAAACATATCCATAATGCCCGACGAGCTTTCGCGCGCTTTTGAATACGGTATAGCCTTTGACGCTTCTTCAATAGCGGGCTTTGGTGACGAAACACATTCCGACCTGCTTCTTCACCCCGAGCCCGAAACGCTTATGCCGCTCCCCTGGCGCCCCGAACACGGCAGAGTTTTGAGAATGTTCTGCTCAATTTCATACCCCGACGGCAGACCGTTTGAATGCGACACAAGAAATCTTCTTAAAAAAGCTGTTGATGACGCAAAAAAAGCAGGCTATCGTTTTTCATTCGGCGCAGAGCAGGAATTTTATCTTTTCAAGCTTGACGAAAGCGGTTATCCGACAAAAATCCCCTATGATGACGCAGGGTATATGGACATTGCTCCCGATGACCACGGTGAAAATATAAGAAGAGAAATCTGTCTTACCTTAGAGCAGATGGGTATACGCCCCGAAAGCTCTCACCACGAGGAAGGTCCGGGGCAGAACGAGATAGACTTCCGTTATTCCGACGCTGTAACAGCCGCCGACAACGCTATGACTTTCCGTGTCGTCGTTAAGACCGTAGCGCACAGAAACGGTCTTTTTGCGGACTTTTCGGCAAAGCCCCTTGAAGACAAGCCGGGCAACGGATTTCATATAAATATGTCGGCAAGAGCCGAAAACGCTCTCGATTGCCTTTGCCCCGTAATAGCAGGCGTTCTTGAAAAAATCAACGATATGACGGTATTTTTAAACCCTGCCGAAAATTCTTATAAGCGCTTCGGAAAGAACAAGGCTCCCGGATATATCTCGTGGTCCAGCGAAAATCGTTCTCAGCTTGTGCGTATTCCTGCCGCGTCGGGCGAATACCGCCGAGCAGAGCTTCGTTCCCCCGACCCGACAGCAAACCCATATCTTGCATTCACGCTGATGATTTATGCGGGACTTTACGGTATCGGCAATAATTGCGAACTGCCCGTTGCCGCTGATTTCAATCTTTTCAAAGCGGACAGGGAAACTCTTGCTACCTTTAAAAAATTGCCCGAATCGTTGCAGGCGGCTTGCAAGGCGGCAATGGAAAGCGATTTTATAAAAGAGCATATTCCAGAAGCTATACTTAATATCTATTGTAACAGATAGCGAAAAGGATTTTTAAATGAAAGGGGAGAAAAGGATGAGCCTTGAAACTAAGGTTTACAGTGTTCTTGTCGTTTCGGCGGCTGAAAATTTCAACGCGGCTTTATCCGATATGCTCCCCGAATTGAAATACGACCCCGTTTATACCGTATCAAGCGTAAGCGCCGCAAAGAGAATGTTTTCTGAAAGCAGTTTTGACTTTGTTATTGTAAATTCCCCTTTGCCCGACGATGTGGGAACGCGCTTTGCAATAGACTGCTCGTCAAGCTCCGATACTGCGGTGCTTGTTATGGTGCGCTCGGAATTTTATCCCGAAATATATGACAAGGTTGTGAGCCACGGCGTTTTTATTCTGCAAAAGCCGACTTCAAAGCCGACTATTGCAACGGCTCTCGACTGGCTTGCAAGTGCAAGGGAAAGGCTGAGAAAATTTGAGAAGAAAACTCTCTCAATCGAGGAAAAAATGGCGGAGATTAGGCTTGTCAACAAGGCGAAGTGGCTTCTTATCGGCGAACTTCATATGGACGAACCCGACGCTCACCGTTACATAGAAAAGCAGGCGATGGACCGCTGTATCAGCAGACGGGAAATTGCCGAGGAAATTATAAAGACATATTCTTAAACATTTTCCCTCTGTATACGAAAAAAAACACCGTGCTTAATTGCACGGTGTTTTTTACTGTCAAATAAAATAAATTACTTGAGCTCAACTGTTGCGCCTGCTGCTTCGAGCTTGGACTTGATTTCTTCAGCCTCAGCCTTGGGAGCGCCTTCCTTGATAGCCTTGGGAGCGCCTTCAACGAGTTCCTTGGATTCCTTAAGACCAAGACCTGTGATTTCCTTAACAGCCTTGATAACATCCATCTTCTTGTCGCCGAATGAAGCGAGGATAACATCGAATTCTGACTTTTCTTCAGCTGCGCCTGCTGCACCTGCTGCGGGAGCTGCTGCTGCAACTACTGCTGATACGCCGTACTTTTCCTGAATTCCCTCAACGAGTTCTGAAAGCTCAAGGATTGAAAGAGCGTCAATAAGGTCGAGGATATTTGTAATTTTCTCTGAAGCCATGATAATAATCTCCTTTTAAAATTTTTTAGAATGTTGCCGCCTTTTTATGCGGCATTAAGATAGTTGTGACAAAAGTTATGCGGCTTCGCCGTTTTTCTTGTCGACAAGTGCCTGAAGTGTTGCGGCAAGGTTCTGCATAGGAGCCTGGAGTGAACCGAGGAGCTGTGCAAGAAGAACTTCCTTTGAAGGAATCTTTGAAAGAGCAACAACGCCCTTTGCGTCATAAAGCTCACCGTCAACAAAGCCTGCTTTAAGAATGAACTTTTCGCCGTTGTACTGCTCGGAATATTTGCCGAGAATACGGGCAGCGGCTGTCTGGTCGCCGTCTGTGTAAGCAATAGCTGTTGTGCCTGAAAGAACATCGCAAAGACCGTCAAGTCCTGCATTTTTGAATGCGAATTCAAGAATTTTGTTCTTTTCAACAACATAAGTTACGCCTGCTTCACGAAGCTCCTTTCTGAGCTTTGTGTCGTCCTCAACGGTGATACCCTTGTAGTCAACAAGCACGCCTGCGGTTGCGTTCTTAAGAACTTCTGTAAGAGCCTCAACCTTTGCTTTCTTTGATTCAAGAATTTTTGCGCTTGGCATAGTTTTCACCTCCGATTGAAATATAAAAGTATCAATCGTTCCAAAAAATAAACTCTCTCTACCTAAAAAAGACAGAGAGAGCGAAATGTTTTTAAGTCATTTCTCCTCGGCGGGATTTACAACCGTTAAAACGGAAAACCTGCTGTCTTTGGAAAACGATAGCTTAATTATTATATACTATATATTTTTGCTTGTCAATAGCTTTTTTAAAAATTTCTCAAAAAACTATATAACTCTTACTCTTATGATACCGTCAACAGCTGACATCTTAGCTATAACATCGTCGCTGACAGCCGCAACATCAAACATTGAGTAAGCGTAGTCCTTCTTTGACTTGTTGAGCATATTGTCGATGTTAATTCCTGCGTCGCCGAGGATTGTTGTGAGAGCCGAGATGATTGCGGGAACATTTTTGTGCATAACGCAGATTTTCTTTCCTGCGGCGTTCATTTCAGCGTCGGGGTAGTTTACAGAGTTCTTGATGTTGCCGTTTTCAAGGTAGCCGATGAGTTCGTCAGCCGCCATAACAGCGCAGTTGTCCTCGGACTCTTCTGTTGAAGCGCCAAGGTGAGGAATAGCGATAACGCCGGCCATATTTGCTGTCTTTGCGTTGGGGAAGTCTGTTACATACTTTCTTACCTTTCCGCTTGCAAGTGCAGCAGCCATATCGTCGTCTGCAACAAGAGCGTCACGGGCAAAGTTGAGTATGATAACTCCGTCCTTCATAGCGGCAAAAGCGTCAGCGTTAATCATTCCCTTTGTATCGTTGTTGCAGGGAACATGAACGGTGATGAAATCACATTCAGCATAAATATCCGCAGTTGACTTTACATACTTAACGGCAGGGCTGATTGAGAGCGCTCCGTTTACAGAAAGGAACGGGTCGTAACCTATAACCTTCATTCCCATTGCAACAGCGGCGTTTGCAACGAGTGCACCGATTGCACCGAGTCCGATGATACCGAGCGTCTTGCCTTTAAGCTCTGTTCCTGCAAACTTTGATTTTTCTTTTTCAACTGTCTTTGCGATGTCAGCGTCGTCCTTGTCGGACTGTACCCAAGAGATACCGCCTACAACATCGCGCGAAGCAAGGAGCATACCGCAGAGAACAAGCTCCTTAACTGCGTTTGCGTTTGCACCGGGAGTATTGAATACACAGATACCCTGCTCTGCACATCTGTCAAGAGGAATATTGTTTACGCCTGCACCTGCTCTTGCAATAGCAAGAAGGTTTGAGCCGAATTCCATATCGTGCATAGCGGCGCTTCTTACCATAATAGCGTCGGGGTTTTCGCAGTTGTCGGATACCGCATAGTTTGCGTCAAATCTGTCTGTTCCGATTTTTGCGATTTTATTGAGTGTTTTGATATTGAACATTTTAATCACACCTTTAATAGTAATAGGGTTAGGCGTTTTCAGCCTCAAACTTCTTCATAAATTCAACAAGCTTTTCAACGCCCTCGATAGGCATAGCGTTGTAGATTGAAGCTCTCATACCGCCGACAGTTCTGTGACCCTTGAGGTTTTCAAAGCCTGCAGCCTTTGCTTCCTTGACAAACTTTGCGTCGAGTTCTTCGTTGCCTGTTACAAAGGGAACATTCATGAGAGAACGGTCCTTCTTTTCAACTGTGCCCTTGAAGAGCTTGCTTTCGTCGAGGTAATCGTAAAGGATTTTTGCCTTCTTTTCGTTGTGAGCCTTCATTGCTTCAAGTCCGCCCATTTTCTTTATCCACTTGAACACCTTGCCGCAGATGTAGATACCGTAGCAGGGAGGTGTGTTGTAAAGGCTGTCGTTGTCTGCCTGTGTCTTCCATTTGAGCATTGTGGGAGTACCCTCGAGAACATCGTCGCGGATAAGGTCTTCTCTTATAATAGCGATAACAACGCCCGCAGGACCTATGTTCTTCTGAACGCCGCCGTAGATAACGCCGTATTTTGTAACATCAACGGGTTCCGAGAGGAAGCAGGATGAAACATCGGCAACAAGGTCCTTGCCCTTTGTGTTGGGAAGTTCCCAGAACTTTGTGCCGTAGATTGTGTTGTTTTCGCAGATGTAAACATAGTCTGCGTCATCGGGAATGTCAAGGTCCGAACAATCGGGAATATATGAGAAGGTCTTGTCTGCAGATGAAGCAACAGCAACAGCCTCGCCGTAGATCTGAGCCTCCTGATAAGCCTTCTTTGCCCACTGACCTGTGATTATGTATGCCGCTTTCTTATTCTTCATAAGGTTCATAGGAACAGCTGCAAACTGCTGTGAAGCACCGCCCTGCAAGAAAAGCACCTTGTAGTTGTCGGGAATGTTCATAAGGTCTCTGATGTCTGCTTCCGCTTCTTTGATGATAGCGTCATAAGCCTTTGAACGATGGGACATTTCCATAACGGACATTCCTGTTCCCTTGTAGTCGAGCATTTCGTCTGCCGCTTCTCTGAGGACTTCCTCGGGAAGAACGGCGGGGCCTGCGCTGAAATTATAAACTCTTGCCATATTATCTAACCTCCGCAAAAATATTTGTAAAAGATATACACTGATATTATATTACTTTGACAAAATAAAGTCAAGCATTTTAAGGCGTGCAAAGCAAAATCGGGGCGAAAAACATCGGATATTGTTTATTTGCACAAAAAAGAAGTGCAAATGCAGACGGGCATTGAATAATCGTATAAATAAAAATAAAAATACGAATTATTTATTGACCTTTGCAGTATAATTAGCTATACTTATGTTATCAATCTTTATTTTTGGAGGAGTATTACTATGGCAGACGAAGTTAAAGTTTACGACCAGGCGGATATTGAAGCAAACAGAACAATGTGTATCCTTATGGCTATTTTCCCCATTCTTTTCTTCCTTGTATTCTGTGTTGATTCAATGAAGGATTCACCCTACTCGAAGTTCAAGGCTAATCAGTCTCTTCTTCTTGTATTCATGAGCATTATCTGCGGAATAATCCCCGTTCTCGGCTGGATTTGCTACATCGTTGAATTTGTTTTCTGGATACTCAACCTTGTTGCTACAGTTAACAACGAAGCAAAGCCCCTTCCCCTCTTCGGCGACAAGCTCACAATCATCAAGTAATTTATTGAAATTACATAGCAAATTAAAGGGTATCGTTTTTGCGATACCCTTTATTATTTTATCGCAAAGAAAGAACGCTATTCTGCTCTCTTGACAGATAATCGTATTCATCGGCGGCGATAAGTTGATTGTCGTATATAAGAAGAGTAATCTCCTTGTCGCCGCTTGAATAGATGTGCCTTACTGCGTTTTTGCCCCTGAAATCGTCAAGCCCCAAGCCCTGTTCTTTCTGCAAAAGGTTGTAATCTTCATAGACCTCGTTCCATACAATCGGGATAACGGTGGGGACTTCGTCTTTTTTAACGGGGGAATATCCGTTGTCCTCAAGAAAGACAAGCCTTTCGCTTTCGCTTGAAAGAATTATCTTTTCGCTCTCTTTGAGGTACTTTAAAAAAAGTGCCGAGCCCCCAAGTATTGCCAGCAAAAGTATTATCATAAAAAACGACTTTATTCTTTCTGTTTTTACCGAAACAGCAACCATAATTTCCGCTCCTTTTTATTTTTGTTAAATCTTATGCCCTTTCACAAAACAAAATTACCGAAAATCATTGACAAAGGCGAAAATATTTACTAAAATAAAAAGAGCGTATCAAAAAGAAAAGGAGTATCACCGATGAAAAACACCGAAAAGTCTATGGACAAATTAGTGGCTCTTTGCAAGGGCAGAGGCTTTGTATACCCCGGAAGCGAAATCTACGGCGGACTTGCAAACACCTGGGACTACGGCCCCTTGGGAGTAGAGCTTAAAAACAACATAAAAAAGGCGTGGCTCAAAAAGTTTGTGCAGGAAAATAAATACAATGTGGGACTTGATTCCGCTATTCTTATGAACCCTCAGACATGGGTAGCTTCGGGACATCTTGGCGGATTTTCCGACCCTCTTATGGACTGCAAGGAGTGCAAGACCCGTCACCGCGCCGATAATCTTATCGAGGATTTTGACGGCACAAATCCTGCGGGCTGGACAAACGAGCAGATGACCGACTACATAAAGGAAAAGAACATTCCCTGCCCCAACTGCGGAAAGCACAACTTCACCGATATCCGCCAGTTCAACCTTATGTTCAAGACATTCCAGGGCGTAACAGAGGACTCAAAGGCGGAGCTTTATCTTCGTCCCGAAACAGCGCAGGGCATATTTGTAAACTTTGCAAACATTCAGAGAACGAGCAGAAAGAAAGTTCCCTTCGGCGTTGCTCAGGTGGGAAAATCGTTCAGAAACGAAATCACTCCCGGAAACTTCATCTTCCGTGTCCGTGAATTTGAACAGATGGAGCTTGAATTCTTCTGCAAACCGGGAACAGACCTTGAATGGTTCTCTTATTGGAGAGGCTTCTGCCGTGACTGGTTGCTCTCCCTCGGCATAAAGGAAGAAAACCTCAGACTCCGTGACCACGACCCCGAGGAGCTTTGCTTCTACTCAAAGGCGACAACAGACTTTGAATACCTCTTCCCGTTCGGCTGGGGCGAGCTTTGGGGCGTTGCGGACAGAACAGACTACGACCTTACTCAGCACATCAAGACAAGCGGAAAGAGCCTTGAATACTTTGACCCCGAAACAAACGAGAAATACATCCCCTATGTTATCGAGCCTTCACTCGGCGTTGAGCGTCTGTTCCTTTCAATGGTTACAGAGGCTTATGACGAAGAAACTCTCGAAGACGGCTCAACAAGAACGGTTATGCACTTCCATCCGTTCCTTGCGCCCTTCAAGGCGGCTGTTCTTCCTCTTTCCAAAAAGCTTGCAGAGCCTGCCTCAAAGCTTGCGGACGAGCTTTCGGCTTACTTTATGACCGATTATGACGACGCAGGTGCAATAGGCAAGAGATATCGCCGTGAGGACGAAATCGGAACTCCGTTCTGTATCACATACGACTTTGAGAGCGAAACCGATGGTTGCGTAACTGTCCGTGAAAGAGATACAATGCAGCAGGTTCGTATTCCTATTGCGGATGTCAAGGCGTATATCGAAGAAAAAATCAGATTTTAACAAAATACGCCCTGCAAAAGCAGGGCGGATATGTTTCCGTAGCTCAGCAGGATAGAGCGACCGCCTCCTAAGCGGTAGGTCGGGTGTTCGAATCACCTCGGGAACGCCAGAGATAACGAAAAGGGTATCGGATTGCTCCGATGCCCTTTTTATTTTGTTTTCGATATCGGCGAAGCATGAGAGTTTCGCACTCGTGCTCGGTGCGACCTACTTTTTCTCCCGTGAAAAAGTAGGCAAAACACGGCAACTGCGTTGAGCTTAGATTTTTTGCTGAAACGCAAAAAATCTGTCAGTCTTTCCATTCGCGATTACTTTTATTGCTCCATTGCAAAACTACCCGTATCATTTTTGCTCCTAATAAAAAACAGAAACGCTCATTAGAAACAGAGAAACTAAAATTTCTTTCGTTCTAATGAGCGTATGTTATATTTTAATATTTATCTTATACCATATTTTTCGATAACATAGTCCATATCCTTATCGCCTCTGCCCGAAAGGTTGATGAGAATAGAACCCTTTTCCATCTTCTTTGCAAGCTTCATAGCATAAGCTACCGCGTGAGAGCTTTCGATAGCGGGAATGATACCCTCCATTCTCGAAAGTGTGAAGAATGCGTTGATTGTTTCTTCGTCGTCGACAACATCATACTTGACTCTGCCGATATCGTGCAGAAATGCGTGTTCGGGGCCTGACGAAGGGTAGTCAAGTCCGCTGGCAACCGAATAAACAGGTGCAGGCTCGCCGTTTTCGTCTTTTAGCATAATGCTGTTAAAACCGTGCATAACGCCCTCTGTTCCGTAAGTAAGGCTTGCGGCGTGGTCGCCGAGAGCAGGACCTCTTCCCAAAGGTTCAACGCCGTAAATTTCAACGGGGTCATTCAGAAATCCCGAGAACATTCCCATTGCGTTTGAGCCGCCGCCAACGCAGGCAACAACAGCGTCGGGAAGCTCGCCCGTCATTTCGATAAACTGTTCTCTCGCCTCTATTCCCACAACGCTCTGGAAGTCGCGCACCATCATCGGGAACGGGTGAGGTCCCACAACGGAGCCTATGCAGTAGATGCAGTCCTTATACTCCTTGCAGTATGCGGCAAAAGCGGCGTCAACAGCCTCTTTGAGCGTTGCAAGACCGTCTGTGACTTCAATTACATTTGCGCCGAGTATCTTCATTCTTGCAACATTGGGAGCCTGCTTTTTGATGTCGACAGCACCCATATAGATGTCACATTCAAGTCCGAAATAAGCGGCGGCTGTGGCAAGAGCAACACCGTGCTGACCTGCGCCCGTTTCGGCAATAACCTTTTTCTTGCCCATATACTTTGCAAGCAAAGCCTCGCCCATACAGTGATTGAGCTTATGAGCGCCCGTGTGGTTAAGGTCCTCACGCTTTACATAAAGCTGAACATTGCCGAGGCTGTTTGAAAGTCTTTCAAGATAGGATACGGGAGTAGGTCTGCCCTGAAATTCCTTGCGTATCCTGCGAAGCTCGCCCACAAATTTGCTCGATTTGCAGATGGTGAAATAAGCCTCTGTTATTTCCTCCATAGCTTTTTTGAGGTCGTCGGGAATGTACGCTCCGCCGTACTTTCCGAAGTATCCGTTGATGTCGGGGTAGTTTTTGAAGTAGGTGTCAAAATCGATTCCGTTGAAGTTCATAGTGGTTCCTCCTTAAAAATTTTTTGGTTTTTTCTGTCGGGGGAAAAATAAAAAGTCCCTGACAGAAATGTTGTTTCTGTCAAGGACGAATAATCAGAAGATAATCCGCGGTACCACCTTGATTCACGGCTATGCCGTGCGCTTATGCGGGATACTATCATATCCCCGGCAACTGACGCTTGCCCACTCGCCGCAGAATACTTGTCACCCCGAAAATACATCGGGAGTTCGTTCCTCCTTGGCCCTACGCGGTCCATTTGACAACCTGTTTCATATCCGGATCACACCGCCCCGGACTCTCTTTGAAGGCATAATTGCCGTTATCTCCGCCTCATCGGGTTTAATCACCGCTTCGTGATTTACTACATTATATCACCGCGGAATTACTTTGTCAACACTTTTTTAATCAACGGTTATATAATTCTTTTTGCAGTAAGCGTAGAGGTCAAGACCTACTTTAAGTGAAATAAGACCGCAGGCAACAATGCCGACAATGAGAAATGCTTTTGTAAGACCTTTCATAAAAAATCCTCCCTATTCTACTGAAATTATATAATAGTAAACGGGCTGACCGCCGTTTATCAGCGTTACTTCAACCTTTCCGCCAAGCTTTGAACGGATAAGCTCGCAGGTTTCCTGCGCTTTTTCGTCGGTAACATCAGAGCCGTAGATAAGCGTTACAAACGAGCTTGTGCTCTTGATAAGCTTCTTTGTCAGCTTGAATGCCGCCTTTGAAACATCTGTATCCGAGAATGCAAGCTTGCCGTTTTCAAGGGCAAGAATTTCGCCTTTTTTGATTTTCTTTCCGCTTATTTCCGAATCTCTTGCGGCAAAGGTTATCTGTCCCGTCTGAACCTGCTCTATAGCCTCTGTCATAGCAAGTCTGTTTGCGTTTGTATCCATAGTATCGTCAAAGACAAGCATCGCTGATATTCCCTGGGGAATAGTCTTTGCGGGAATAACGCATACTTTTCTGTCCGCAAGCTTTACAGCCTGCTCCGCCGCCATAATTATGTTTTTATTGTTGGGCAGAACGAATACCGTCTGCGCAGGAGTTGCGTGAATAGCCTGCAAGATATCGTCGGTCGAGGGGTTCATCGTCTGACCGCCCTTGACAACGCAATCAACGCCTAAATCACGGAACATTTCTTCAATGCCGTTTCCTGCTCCGACAGCGACAAAGCCGTATTTGCGCGAAGGGTCAACCGACTGATATTCGTACTTCGGCTTGGGCGAATTAGCCTCGCGGAGCTTGCCCTCGTGCTGAATACGCATATTTTCAATCTTGGGCTTGGGGTTGTTGATAAATCTTCCGAATTCAAGCGCTTTCTGAAGTGCAAGTCCGGGGTTGTCGGTGTGAACATGGACCTTGATTATCTCGTCGTCATCCACAACAACAACGCAGTCGCCTATCGTTTCAAGATATGCTCTGAGCTTTAATGCGTCGGGGCAGTCCTTGTTCTTTTCAACAATGAATTCTGTGCAGTAAGTAAAGTTTATGTCCTCGTCCGAGTCGGTAAAGGTGAATGCAGAAGCATTAGCCGTTCTTGTTTCTGAAGCGTCCGCAGGGGTTCTCACCTTGCCGCCCTTGAAAATATCAAGCATAGCCTCGAATATAATGAGAAGTCCCTTTCCGCCTGCGTCCACAACTCCCGCTTTTTTGAGAACGGGTAATTGTTCGGGCGTTTTTTCAAGAGCCTCTGCCGCCGCTTTGCATACTTCCTCCCAGAGAATTACGGAGCTTTCGCAGTCTTTAGCGATTTCTTCCGCCTTTTCGCAGGCTACTCTCGCAACGGTGAGGATTGTGCCCTCCGTCGGCTTCATAACAGATTTATATGCGCCGTCAACGCCGAATCTCAGCGCTTTTGCAAGGTCTGAGGGATTTGCGGTTTCCTTGCCCGAAAGACCTTTTGAAAATCCCCTGAAAATAAGAGAAAGGATAACTCCCGAATTTCCTCTTGCGCCCCTTAAAAGAGCCGAAGCGGCAGTGTCCGCAACATGAGAAACGGGAACGCCGTCCCCCATAAGCTTGAGTTCAGAAACAGTATTGCCGATTGTCATCGACATATTCGTTCCCGTGTCGCCGTCGGGAACAGGGTAAACATTAAGCTCGTCAACATCCCGTCTTTTGTCGGATATTGTCACCGACGCAGATATGAATGCGTCACGAAGCATCTTTCCGTTGATAACCATAGTCGTTTAAAACTCCTTAAATAAATATGAACTTGCGTTTCATCAGAGGCTCTGCATACCGTCGACGAAAACATCAATTTTATCGGGCGAAAAGCCCGTTTCATTCTCTATGACAAACCT
>CALZLD010000034.1 GCA_945788225.1 uncultured Clostridia bacterium | reverse complement strand
CTTGATTGTAACGAATGTACCACATGTGATTGTATTAACGATGTTGATTAAAAATAATACCCGAAGAAAAATTTTCTTCGGGTATTATTTTTAGGAAAAACTTGCAAAAAATAATCTTTTATGTTATAATATAATATCGTTTGCGGAGGTGAAAAGATGGACGAACATGCTGCAAAAAAGAGAATAAAAGAACTTTCTGACGAACTTTATCGTTATAATTATGAATATTATGTTATGGATAATCCGAGTATTGATGATTATTCGTATGATATGAAAATGCAGGAACTAAAAAAGCTTGAAAAAGAATTTCCTCAGCTTTTGTCTCCGGATTCACCTACTCAAAAGGTCGGAGGATTTGCATTAAATACATTTTCTGAGGTAAAGCATACGGTTCAGATGGCAAGCTTACAGGATGTGTTCTCTTTTGATGAAGTAAACGCCTTTTTTGAACGGTGCAGACAAGCGGTTAATAGCCCTTCGTTTGTTGTAGAGCCTAAAATTGACGGTTTATCAGTTTCTCTTGAATATAGAGACGGCGTGTTTGTGCGAGGCTCGACAAGGGGAGACGGCTTTGTCGGAGAAGATGTTACCGCGAATATTATGACTATTCGCTCTATCCCAAAGAAATTAAAGGAAAAAATACCTTTCCTTGAAGTAAGGGGAGAGGTTTATATGTCAAGAGAAAGTTTTGATGAACTTGTCAGACAACAGGAACTGAATGATGAGCAACCTGCAAAAAATCCAAGAAATGCGGCGGCAGGTTCGTTACGACAAAAAAATCCTAAAATAACCGCGCAAAGAAAACTTGATATTTTTGTATTTAACATTCAACAAATAGAGGGTGTTTCTTTGTCTTCACATATAGAATCACTTGATTATCTGAAGTCGCTTGGATTTGAAACTATTCCAGGATATATTGAAGTAAAGGACGCTAAAGAAGCTCTTGATCGAATTAACGGTATCGGAATGGAACGCGTTGACTATCAATTCGATATTGACGGAGTTGTTATTAAGGTTAATTCGTTTGAACAGCGTGAGCTTATCGGAGCTACATCAAAATACCCCAAATGGGCAGTAGCGTATAAATATCCGCCCGAAGAAAAAGAAACAAAACTTATTGATATAGAAGTCAAAGTTGGAAGAACCGGTGTTATAACTCCTGTTGCTGTTTTTGAAAGTATTATTCTTGCGGGTACAAGCGTTTCAAGAGCTACTCTGCATAATCAGGAGTTTATTTCAGAAAAGGATATACGCATAGGAGATACTATTTTAGTCAGAAAAGCGGGAGAAATTATCCCCGAGGTTTTAAAGAGCGTTTCTCATGAAGATAATTCCGTTCCATTTTATATTCCGAAAAAATGTCCCGTATGCGGAGCACCTACTGTTTCCTGCGAGGAAGAAAGCGCAGTGAGATGTCCTAATGTTGACTGCCCGGCACAACTTTTAAGAAATATAATTCATTTTGCAAGTAAAAAGGCTATGGATATTGAAGGATTGGGCCCTGCAAACATTGAACTTTTGCTTAATGAAAAGATGATTTCATCTGTCGCGGACTTATATGAGTTAAAATCTGCGGATTTGCTTTTGCTTGACAGATTTGCTGAAACATCTGCAGAAAAGCTTGTTATGGCTATACAAAATTCAAAAAACGCTCCGCTTGACAGAGTGATTTTTGCTTTGGGAATAAGAAATGTAGGCTCTGAAACAGCAAAGTTGCTATGTGACAGATTTTCTGACATTGATAGTATTATGTCTGCTTCAGTCAAAGAACTTGCGTCGATTGACGGCTTTGGCGAAATTACTGCAAGGAATGTGTATGACGCTTTTCGTAGTGAAAAGAATATACATCTTATTAACCGATTTAAAGAATACGGTTTTACAATGAATTATGCTTCAAATAAATCGGACGACCTTAGGTTTAAAGGCCTGACGTTTGTATTAACAGGAACTTTGCCGACTATGACGCGTGATGAGGCAAAAACTATAATTGAAAGCTTTGGTGGAAAGGCATCCTCATCAGTTTCAAAAAAGACAAGCTATGTTCTTGCAGGTGAATCGGCAGGAAGTAAACTAACAAAGGCTCAGGAACTGGGCATAAAAATCATTGATGAAAATGAATTTAAAAAAATGATAAGTTAAGAAAGGTGAATTTTATGGATATTGATATCAAATACATTGCCAAACTTTCAAGAATCAGTATTAATTCTAATGATGAGCAAAAATTCAGAAAAAATATGCAGGAAATTGTCGACATGGTGAATGGTCTTCCTGAAATAAACGAAGAGCTTGCTCTTGACAAAAATAACGCTATGATACTTCGCGATGATATTGCCGAAACAGGAAAATTTTCAAGAGAAGAACTTATGAAAAATGCTCCCGAAGTTCAGGCGGGTTGTCTTGTCGTTCCGAAAACAGTTGAGTAAGGGGGAAAAATAAAATGGAATTGTACGAAAAAACCGCATCCGAACTTTCTTCGATGCTAAAAAATAAAGAATGCAGCTCGGTTGAAATTACAGAGTCTGTTTACAATCGAATTGACAAAGTGGAGAGTAAAGTCAATTCTTATATTACTATTTGCAAAGAATCAGCTATTGAAAAAGCAAAAGAGGTTGATAATGCTTTTGCCGAGGGAAAAGAACTCAGTCCGCTTGCAGGAATTCCTATTGCCGTTAAAGACAATATTTCGACAAAAGGTATACGCACTACTTGCGCTTCAAAAATGCTTGAAAATTATGTTCCGCCTTTTAATGCAACAGTCGTTGATAAAATCAACTCAGCTGATATGGTTATAACGGGCAAACTTAATATGGACGAATTTGCGATGGGCTCATCGACAGAAAATTCTTTCTTTAAAAAGACTTGCAATCCCCATGATACTTCGCGCGTTCCCGGTGGTTCATCAGGTGGCTCGGCTGCATCAGTAGCGAGCGGAGAAGCTATTGTATCGCTTGGTTCTGATACAGGAGGTTCTATTCGCCAGCCGTCCTCATATTGTGGAGTTATAGGATTAAAGCCTACTTACAGTAGCGTTTCGAGATATGGTCTTGTCGCATTTGCTTCATCGCTTGACCAGATTGGACCTATTGCTCGTTCAGTCGAGGATATTGCTATGCTGTATTCGGTTATTTGTGGAAGAGATAAAATGGATGCAACTTCTAAGGTCAGAGAATATCCTGATTTCAAAGCTTCTCTTTCGCCTAATATCAAAGGCCTGAGAATAGGTATTCCTGCCGAGTATTACGGAGAGGGTATAGACGATTCTGTTAAATCGGAAGTTATGAATGCTGTTAAGGAATTTGAAAAGAATGGCGCTATAGTAAAGAACATTTCCTTGCCGAGTACTGAATATGCTATAAAGGCTTATTACATTATATCTTCGGCAGAGGCTTCATCAAACCTGGCAAGATTTGACGGTGTAAAATACGGATACAGAGCAGAAAACTATGAAAATCTTATCGATATGTATGAAAAAACCAGAAGCGAGGGCTTTGGAGATGAGGTCAAGCGCAGAATAATGCTCGGTACATTTGTTCTTTCAAGCGGATACTATGATGCATATTATAAGCGAGCAAAGCTTGTTCAACAAAAAATCAAACAGGAATTTAACGATACTTTTAACGATGTTGACATCATTATTACTCCTACCGCCCCGTCCAAAGCATTCAAAATTGGAGAAAATTCGGATAATCCTCTTAAAATGTATGCAGCCGATGTTTGCACCGTTCCTGTAAATATTGCCGGTCTCCCCGGACTTAATATTCCTTGCGGATATGATAACGGTATGCCGATAGGCTTGCAGATTATCGGAAGGGAATTCAGCGAACAGACCATATTTAACGCGGCTTATTCTTATGAAAAAACTGTAGGTAATCTTTGCAGAATACCTTCTTTGGACTGAAAGGAGAGTGAATTTTAATGAATAATAACTATGAAATGGTTGTCGGACTTGAAGTTCACGCCGAACTGAATACTTCTTCAAAGATATATTGCAGTTGTAAAAACGCTTTCGGACTTGAAGTAAACTCTCAGGTCTGTCCGATTTGTATGGGTATGCCCGGAACATTGCCTACCCTTAATGAAAAAGTTGTTGAATATGCAATAAAAATGGGACATGCCCTCAACTGCAAGATTAATCCTGTCTGCAAACAGGATAGAAAGAACTATTTTTACCCTGATTTGCCTAAGGCTTATCAGATTTCTCAGGCAGAAGTCCCACTTTGCGAAAACGGTCATCTTGACATAATGGTGGATGGGAAAACAAAGACTATTGGGGTGACTCGTATTCATATTGAAGAAGACGCAGGCAAACTCCTTCACGATGATAGCTTTGCAGGCTCTTTAGTTGACCTTAACAGATGCGGTGTTCCGTTGATTGAAATTGTTTCTGAGCCTGATATAAGAAGCGTTGCCGAGGCAAAGGCTTACCTTGAAACTATTAAATCCATTCTTCAATATATAAATATTTCCGACTGTAAAATGCAGGAGGGTTCTATCCGATGCGATGTCAATGTGTCAGTGCATAAAATAGGAGAACCTTTTGGAACTCGTTGTGAAATGAAGAATGTAAACAGTTTCAGCGCAGCTGCACGAGGTATTGAGTTCGAGGCAAACCGTCAGATAGAAATTCTTGAAAATGGTGGAATAATTGAGCAGGAAACACGCCGTTGGGACGATGCAAAGGGAGAAAGTATCCTTATGCGTACAAAGGAAAATGCAAACGATTATCGTTATTTTCCTGAACCCGACCTTTTGACCATTGTAGTTGATGAAGAAAAGATTGCCGCACTTAAAGCTGAACTTCCCGAACTTCCCAACGCAAAACTCAAAAGATATGTCAATGACTTTGGTATTTCTCAGAATGATGGCACACTTATTGCTGAATCAGTAGAAAAGGCAAAGCTTTTTGATGATGCTGTTGCTTTTAAAAAGGGAACTCCAAAGGGAATTATTAAATGGATATTGGGAGATATATCAAAATATATAAACGAAACAGGTAAATCTCTTTCGGAAATTCCGATAACAGCTAAAAGGCTTGCAGAGCTTGTTGAAATAATTGAAAGCGGAAAAATATCCAATGCATCAGGTAAAATAGTCTTTGAAACAATGATTGCAGAAAACAAAGAGGTTGCCGATATTGTTGCGGAAAAGAACCTTTCACAAAATTCAGATGCAGGGGAACTTGAAGCTCTTGCAAGAGATGTTCTTTCACAAAATGAGAAGTCTGTATCTGATTATAAGGGAGGCAAGACCAATGCTCTTGGCTTCTTGGTTGGACAGTGTATGAAAGCGTCAAAAGGCCAGGCAAATCCTGGAATGATGAGAGATATTGTTATCAAACTCCTTTCTGAGTAAGAAAAAATCCGTCGTTATTGTAACGACGGATTTTTTTTAAATGAAATTTTTTATTAGATAAATAACAATCGGTAAGAAAACAGCAAATGATAAAACTAAGCTTACTATGGAAAGTATTACTCCCGCTATTGCAAGTCGTTTTCTCTGCGCATTGATCTTTATTGCCTTTATTCCGCAATAAATTGAAAAAACAGGAATATATATCTGAAAACAAAACGAAATAAATATACTTATTATACCAAGAATAAATGAAATATCAGAATTTGTCGAGTTAACGAGCTGTTCTTCTTTTTCATATTCAAGATACATTTCATGATATCCTTCATCTTCGCCGTTATCAAATGTATCTCTTGCAATATTATTATAATGACCATTGTCATTACCGCTTTTATCATCTATCGTGAATTTGTCCACTTAGTTTCCTTCAGCCTGCATCATAGCGTCATTTATAATTTCCATATACTCTTCTTGTGTCATATCTCCATTAGAAAGAGCTTGAACGAGTTCAGACATAGTGTAACCTGAGGGCTCCAAAGCTTTATTAAGTGTTGCAAAAGAAACGAGCATATAAAGAGATGCAAAGAACGCAAGAACGCTAGTGATAATACCTGTAATCGCCATTCCTTTACCGCCGCATTTCTTCACAAGCGCAACTATCCCTAAAACTGCGCCGAGAAGCGATAATGCAGCAGGAACTATCATAGCAAACTCGGAAGTGTACACTGCGATGCAACTAAAAATACAGCATCCGAGAATAAACATTACAAGTCCGATTACCATAGATGCGATTGAAAGACCCATACTTTTCTTTTGACCGCTATTTTCGGGTTCATACTGAACATAATTACTGTTCTGCTGTTCCGATGAGTTGCCATAGGGGTTATTGTAGTTATTATCCATTTTTTCTCTCCTTTATTTAATATTATTTTATAACCTTATTATTTTGAGATAAGGGCAAGAGTATCTCTTGCAATGAGAAGTTCTTCATTTGTAGGAACAACCCAGACTTCAACCTTTGAATTATCGGTTGAAATTTTCTGAAGCTTTCCACGAATTGTCGAGTTGAGTTCGTTATCGATTTCTATCCCGAAGAAACTCATATCAGCGCAAACTCTTTCTCTGACATCGGTAGCGTTTTCGCCTATTCCTCCTGTGAAAAGAACAGCGTCAAGACCATTCATAGCGGCTGCATAAGAGCCTATGTACTTCTTTATCTGATATACAAGCATATCACCCGCAAGAATTGCTCTTTCATTGCCTTCTTCAGCAGCCTTTGTTATATCTCTGTTGTCGGAAGAAATACCCGAAATTCCAAGGAAACCGGATTTCTTGTTGAGATATTCGCTCATTTCAGACGCAGAAAGACCAAGCTTTTTCTGAACAAATGTAACAGCAGAAGGGTCAACACATCCGGAACGGGTTCCCATAATTACACCATCAAGGGGAGTAAAGCCCATTGATGTATCAACAGATTTTCCGCCGTCAACGGCTGTAATAGAAGAACCGTTACCAAGGTGACAAGATACAATTTTAAGGTCTTTTATGTCTTTACCCATTGCTTCTGCAAGTCTTTGTGAAACAAAACGATGAGAAGTTCCGTGAAATCCGTATTTTCTAACTGAAAAATCCTTGTAGCATTCATAAGGAAGACCAAACATATAAGCCTTGGGCGGCATAGTCTGATGGAAACCTGTATCGAATACAACAACCTGGGGAACAGATTCGGGTATTACCTTTTTGCAAGCCCAGAGGGCAAGCGCATGAGGATGGTTATGTACGGGGGCAAGTTCTTGCAGGTCGTCAATCTGCTGAATTACTTCGTCTGTTACAAGAACAGATTTTGTGAATATTTCAGCTCCCTGCACGATACGGTGACCTACTGCTGAAATTTCAGACATACTCTTGATTACGGAAGCATCACCTGTCGTAAGAACTTCAACAAGCTTTTCAAATGCTTCGGTATGTGTCGGAAAATCGCAATCCATATCAACTGTTCTGCCGTCGAAAGTCTTGTGAGAAATGTGTCCGCCTATTCCGATTCGGTCGGCATTACCTTTGGCAATCACTTCTTCATTGTCCATATTAAGAAGCTGATATTTAAGCGATGAGCTTCCTGCGTTTACTACGAGAATAATCATGTTTTTTCTTCCTCTCAAAGATATTAGCTATAAAATAGCACTATGAGATATTATAATACATATTTTGTCAAAAATCAAGACTTTTTTGTGTTCTTTACATTTATAAAAATATAAGCTATAATTATTATTAAATATATGTACGGGGGGATATTAAAATGCCGTCGTTTTCTTATATGGTAAAACAAGAACTTTGTGATGAAATAACAGACCGTGATAAAAAATATGCCTGCCTTTACGGAATGTTAATTGCTGCAAAATGCTTCGACTTTGATAAAATAGTTTTCCAGACTAAAAATGATAAAGTTTTTTCTTTGTTTAAAGAACTGATCTCTGATGTTTTAAAAGATAAATCTCTGCTGAATATTTCTGAAAAAACAAATACATCAGGCGGTTGTACATATACTGCTGAAATAACACGCGGAGCAGAAACTATTCTTAATCGTTATAAATATTTCAGAGGCGACAATACAAGAAGGATAATATCTGAAAATACGGATACAAACGGACTACCCGCATTTCTTATAGGTCTTTTTTTAGCTTCGGGCAGTATTATTGATCCGAATAAGGAATACCATCTTGAATTTGTTACTTCTTATGAAAATATGGCGACAGAAATACAAAATCTTCTTGTTCTGGTAGGAGTCAATGCAAAGCTTTTTGAAAGAAAAGGCGTGTATATTGTCTATCTCAAAGAAAGCGAATGTATTGAGGATTTGCTTACATATATGGGAGCGACAATGTCATCGCTTGAGATTATGAATGTAAAAATACTTAAAGATGTCAGAAACAAAGCTAACAGAATATCAAATTGCGATACCGCAAATATCGAAAAGTCAATAGCCGCTGCCGCCAAACAGGTTGAGGATATTGAATTGATTGAAAGAACCGCAGGGCTTGGGAACTTGTCGGATGAACTTCGTGAAATAGCAGAAATAAGACTTGAAAATCCCGACTACTCACTCAGAGAACTTGGGCAGGCTCTTGAAAAGCCGATAGGTCGTTCCGGAGTAAATCATCGAATGAAAAAGCTTTCTGCCATTGCGGAAAATATCAGAAATAATAAAGGATTTGATTAAAAAGTGGGAAATTTTGTTCATCTTCATGTGCATAGTGAGTATAGTCTGCTTGATGGAGCATGCCGTATTGATAGACTTGTGGACAGAGTTAAGGAAATGGGGGGGAATGCTGTTGCCGTGACTGACCACGGCTATTTATACTCGGCGATAAAGTTTTATAAAGCGGCTGTTGAAAGAGGAATAAAACCGATTATAGGTTGCGAAGTTTATGTTGCGCCGAGAACCATTCATGACAAAAATGACAAGCTTGACAGAACTCCTTATCATCTTGTTTTATTATGTGAAAATAATACGGGCTATTATAATCTTGCAAAGCTAGTATCTATTGCAAATATAGATGGATTTTATAACAGACCGCGAGTGGATGTCGAGCTTCTTGAAAAATACAGCGAAGGTCTGATTGCGTTGTCCGGTTGCATTGCAGGAGAAATACCGAGGAAACTGTTAAATAACGATTTTGAAGGCGCCAAGGAAACGGCAATAAAATACAAAAAAATATTTGGTAAGGAAAATTTTTTTATTGAACTTCAGAATCACGGAATACCTGAAGAAAAGTCTGTCATACCTGCACTTTGTCGTATTGCAGATGAAACAGGAGTGGAAATTGTCGCAACAAATGACGCACATTACATTCTCAAGGAAGATTCCATAGTTCAAAAAACTCTCGTTGCCATTCAAACAAACACGCGCTTAGGTGAGGATAGCGGAATGTCCCTTCCCAATGATGAGTTTTATCTCAAATCATATGAAGAAATGACAGAGATATTCAAAGCTTTTCCGCGAGCAATTGAAAACACGGTAAATATTGCTGAACGTTGTAATGTTGAGCTTTCGTTCGGAAATATCCTTTTACCGGAATATAAAGCGGATGATGTAACAGACAATTATGAGTTTATGAGAAATCTTTGCATTAAGGGTCTTAAGGAGCGATATGCGCAGGAAGGAAAAACTTATGACAATGCTGTGAAGAGACTGGAATATGAGCTTAGTGTAATTCATCAGATGGGATATGTCGATTATTTTCTAATTGTTTGGGATTTTGTAAACTATGCAAAAAATAATTCTATTCCCGTTGGTCCAGGAAGAGGTTCGGGAGTAGGAAGCCTTGCCGCTTATTGCATGGGCATTACTGCGATAGACCCTATTAAATTTAATCTAATTTTTGAAAGATTCCTTAATCCCGAAAGAGTAAGTATGCCTGATTTTGATATAGATTTTTGTTATGAAGGCAGACAAAAGGTTATTGACTATGTTGTAAAAAAATACGGCAGCGACCGTGTTGCACAGATTATCACTTTCGGCACAATGGCTGCAAGGGCGGCTGTTCGTGATGTGGGGAGAGTTCTTGGTGTGCCTTATTCGGCTGTTGATGCGGTTGCAAAACTAATACCTGCCGAGCCGAATATTACAATTCAGAGGGCAATGGATATTTCTTATGAACTTGTATCACTTTACCAGAATAATGAAGATGTAAAAAAACTTATAGATTTAGCTAAAAAAGTTGAGGGAATGCCGAGACACGCTTCTGTTCATCCGGCAGGAATGGTTATTTCTGCTGTTTCCGTGGCTGAGGTTGTTCCTCTTCAAAAAAATGACGATGCAATTGTAATTCAATATTCTGCCGAGGATATTGAAAGTCTTGGATTGCTTAAAATGGATTTTCTCGCTCTGAAAACTCTTACTGTTATAAGGGATTGTGTCAATCTTGTAAAAGGTCGAGGAAATATAGAATTTTCTGAGGACAGGATTTTTTATGACAGCAGACCGGTTTATGAAATGCTGTCAAATGGAGATACTACAGGAGTGTTTCAGCTTGAAAGCTCCGGAATGCGTTCTGTGCTTATGCGTATCGAACCTGACAAAATTGAAGATTTGATAGCCGCTGTGGCATTATTTCGTCCGGGACCTATGGAAAGCATATCCAAGTTTGTACGAAATAGATTTCATCCAATATTAATTCAATATGCAGTCCCTCAGTTAAAGGAAATTCTTGATGTTACATACGGCTGTATTATATATCAGGAGCAGGTAATGGAAATATGCCGTAAAATCGCAGGATATTCATACGGCAGAGCAGATCTCGTCAGACGAGCTATGGCAAAAAAGAAGCCTAAGATAATGGAAAAGGAAAGGGAAAATTTTGTTACCGGAGCCATGAAGAACAAAATTTCTGAGAAGAATGCAAGAGATATTTTCTATGAAATGTCAAACTTTGCGTCATATGCATTTAATAAATCTCACGCTGCCGCCTATGCTTGCCTTGCCTATAAAACTGCATATCTTAAACACTTCTATTATAAAGAGTATATGTCCGCCTTGATGACAAATACTTTGGATAACACAAATAAAGTGATTGAATATATTAAACATTGCGAAGAAAAGGGAGTGAAAATTCTCAACCCTGATATAAACGAAAGCATTGAAGGATTTACACCCTTGAAAATAGGAATAAGATACGCATTGCTTGCAATTAAAAATCTTGGAAAAAATTCTATAAGGGCAATAATTTCGGAAAGAAACGAAAACGGCAGATTTTTATCGCTTGAAAACTTCTGCGACCGAATGACCGGCAAGGATATAAATAAAAAAGCGGTTGAAAGCTTGATTAAATGCGGCGCTTTTGATAATCTTGGTCAGACAAGGCGATGGATGCTTGCAAATTATGAAAGCTTTTTTGATTCTGCATCTGATGCTGCAAGAATGAACATAGACGGTCAGATTGATTTCTTTGGAAATTATAAAAACGCTCTTTCTCCGGCAAAGAAGCTTGTGCTTGAAAATATTCCTGAATTTTCAGAAAAAGAGCTTCTTGATATGGAAAAAGAAGTTATGGGTATATATATTTCAGGTCATCCTATTTCGCCTTATTTTGATTTAGCAATGGTTTGCGGGTTTAAAACAATTGCTGATTTACAGAATATTAAGGAGGATAATATTGATGTAGGAATTATAATAAGTGTCCAGAAGAGAAGATTACATTCCACGAAAAAAGGTGAAAGAATGTGTTTTATTTTTGCAGAGGATACAACCGGAAGTATTGATGCTATTGCTTTTCCCGAAGTATTTAAAAAAAATTACGATAAAATAACAGATAATGATATTATAGTTATCAAAGGTAAAACATCTCATAAAGATGATGAAGTAAATGTTATTATATCGGATATATTGACACCGGATGAATTTGTCTTTGAATGTCAGGGAAAATCTCTGGGTATAATAATCGATACAGATGATACGGAACGGGGAAAAAAGGTTTCAGACATTCTGAAAAAGAACAGGGGAATCTCGGACCTTGTGTTCGTAAGACAGAAAAAAATATACAAAAATTATTGCAATATAACTAACGAACTTGTGCGGGAACTTGCAAAAATACTGTCATATAAAAATATATCGCTAATTTAATTCAAAATACTTGACAAATCGGGTATGTTTGTTGTAAAATAACGAAGTAAGCGGTTATTTTTAATTATGCTACATACTGGAGGGTATTAGTGATGGACGATAAAAAAAGAATTGGTGTTCTCACCAGCGGTGGAGATGCTCCCGGAATGAATGCGGTTATTCGTGCCGTAACTCGTTCAGCAATACGAAAGGGATTTGAAGTTCTCGGTATCCGCAGAGGATGGAACGGTCTTATTAACGGAGATTTGGTTGAACTTACAGAAAGAAGCGTTTCTGATATTATTCAGAGGGGCGGTACAATGCTTTACACGGCAAGATGCCCTGAGTTCAGATATGAGGAAGGTCTTCAGACTGCAAAGCAGAATTGTATAAAAAATAATCTTGCAGGAATCGTAGTTATCGGAGGCGACGGTACTTTCAGAGGAGCTGCTGACCTTTCGGCCAGAGGTGTTCCTTGTGTAGGTCTTCCCGGAACAATTGACAACGATATTGCATGTACTGAATACACTATCGGCTATGATACCGCGATGAATACAGCAATGGAAATGGTTGACAAGCTCAGAGACACATCGCAATCACATGACCGTTGCAGTGTTGTTGAAGTAATGGGTAGAAATGCGGGTTACATTGCACTTAATGCTGGTATTGCAGTTGGCGCAACATATATCATTACGACTGAGGTACCTTATTCCCTTGATGATGTTGCTGAGAAGATCATAAAAGCTAAATCAACAGGTAAACAGCATTTTATAATTATGGTTTCCGAAGGTATAGGAAACGCAGAAGGCATTGCCAAGGAAATCGAAAAGCGTACCGGAGTTGAGTCAAGAGCCACAATTCTTGGACATGTTCAGAGAGGCGGTTCTCCTACTGTCCGTGACAGAGTTGTTGCAAGTCAGATGGGTTACTATGCTGTTGAACTCCTTGAAAGAGGAATAGGCAATCGTGTTGTTGGAATGCAGAATGGTAAGATTGTCGATTTTGATATTCAGGAAGCTCTTAGTATGAAAAAGCCTTTTGAGCTTGATCTTTATAATATTGCAAACGAATTATCATTCTAATTATAAATAAGCAATCAGAGTAGAAAGCTATGCGTGAAGTGTCAGCGGGACGGGGAGTTGCCGGCTGAACGAAAGATTTCATAATGAAATTTGCGGTATAGCTTTCGCATCCCGCTGATGCATAATAAAAGCTGTTCATTAAAGCTCTGTATTATGCACACAGCATAAATAATACGGAGGTGTTATAATATGAATAGCTTTTTTTCTATGTTTAAGCGTTCGGCAGAAAGTCTTAAAGATATCCGCACAATAACGACAACGGGAATTTTACTTGCGATGGCGGTGGCGATACGCTCACTTGCCATTCACATCACTCCTGATTTGAGAATTATTTTCACTTTTGTTCCACTATGCGTTATTGCAATGCTTTATGGACCTGTAATTTGTGGAATGTCGGCTCTTGCCCTTGATATTATAGGGTATGTTATTGATAACAGAGGAGCACGTGGTTACAGTCCACAGCTCGCTCTTGTAATTGTTCTCATGGGAGTTATCTATGGCTGTTTTCTTTATCGTGAGAAAATCAGTTTTTTAATGATTATTCTTGCTAGGGGAATAGTAGTACTTGTTTGTAATATTTGTCTTAATTCCTATTTTATATATTCATTATATATAAACAAAAATTTCAGTATTTTTACTGCGGACAAAGAGGCCTGGGATTTATTTATCACATGGCTGTGGACATCGTTCCGATTACCTAAAAATCTTGCGGAATTACCTTTGGATTTTGCTATTTTGATTATTGTTTTGCCTGCGGCTCTTACGGCTTATAACAGAGTAACGAAAAGAAAAAGGACAGCTGAATAAATTTCTGGAGGAAGTATTATGAAAACTAAGGTTGGCTTTATCGGAGCCGGAAATATGGGTGCCGCTATCATGAAGGGCATAGCAGGAGGTAATCTTGCCGAAAAGATTTCTATATATGCGACAGATGTTGATAGTGCAAAACTTCAATCTCTTGAAAGCATTGGAGTAACTCCACTTGAAGACGCTAAATCTATTTTTCTGGAATGTGAATATGTTTTTCTTGCGATAAAGCCACAGATGTTCGAAGAAGTTCTCGGAAATTTTGGAAGTTATGTTACAGAAAAAAATATAATTGTATCGATTGCGGCAGGGATAACAGGAGATTATATCAAATCAAAGACAATTCCTCAGGCGAAGGTTGTTCTTGTTATGCCTAATACGCCTTTTTTACTTGGGGAGGGCGCAACAGCTCTTGCGAAAGTAGACCCTACAACGGACAATGAGTTCTCATTTGTAA
>CALZLD010000033.1 GCA_945788225.1 uncultured Clostridia bacterium | reverse complement strand
ATGAATTTTGTTTCTGTAAGAAAGTATCTTGTGAATGAAATGGGCAGACCGAATATCGTTCTTTTCTTGTCGGTCCAGATATACTCAAAATCTTCTTTCATATCAAATGCTCCTTATACATTCTGGAATACAATCTCTCCGCCGTCAACGCACACCTTGCATTTGTAGTAGGTGTTCTTTACGGTACAGCTTGCGTTGTTTATGTTTACTCTTGTTCCCGGGTAGATCGTTCTGTTGACATAAACAGACAGCACCTCGTTGGCTTCAAGGAATGTTGCTATCTCTTCTATTCTCTTTTTAAGAACCTCTATTGAGTCTGAATTTTCTTTTCTCGATTTGACAGTGTTCATAAGAAGCTCTTCCTTTTCGGGCGGAAGCTTGCCGAGTTCCTTTCTTTTTGTTGCAAGAAAAACTATTACCTGGTCGGCAAAAACAAGCTGTTGGTTGAGCTTTTCAATTTCCGCGAGAGCGCTTGCTTTTTCAGCGGCAAGAACAGCGTTGTCGCCTACCGTTATGTCTGTCGGAGCAAAAGACTCCGAGCCTATGGTGTTTGCATAAAGGTCCTGCAAGACAATATATTTTCCGCCGAGAACAACGCCCTTTTTGCCCGTTGCGTGCATTTCTCCTCCGCAATAGACATCGCACCCGATAAAAGCGTCCGCCGTTAATTTTCCGTCGCAGGTTATCTTTGAATTTTCACAAAAGCCTATTGTAACATCGCCGTGGCAGATGATAGTTGAATTTATACTGCCCGATTTTATCACAAGGTTTCCGCCTGCGGCGATATCAGCGCCCGACGCGTTGCCGTTTATTGTAATATCCTTTTTGGACGATACTTTAAAGCCGTCCATAACATTGCCCTTTATGATAACGCTTCCGATAAAGTCGATGTTTCCTATTGAGGCATCAACATCCTGAATGGTAACGACATCGTCAACGACAAACTTGTTCGATTCCCAGCGAAGATGACCGTCGCACGCGGCGGTAAGCTTTGTTTCGTCCTCAGAGAGAGTAACATTCTTGCCCACAACATAAGGCGCTCTTACTCCCTTTGTCTGCGGAACAGCAACACCCTTGACATTCTTGCCCGGAGTGCCTTCCGTCGGCAGAGTTATCTCGGCGATAACGGTGCCTTTTCTTATATTCTGAATGTGACCTAAGTTGCGGTAATCCACATATCCGTTTTCGGTCTCTTTTGGAGCTATTGTCTGCACCTGCGAGAAGAGGTATTTTATAGTGCCGTCCTCTCCCGCAATGGGGGCCAACCACTTTGCAACAAGATAGTTTGCGCCGCTTTTGTCTTCAACGGCTCTTCTTATTGCTTCCTCATTGACGCCGTATGTAACGCCCTGGGAGCGAAGCTCTGACATCGCCCATTCGTATGTCATCGGTCTTCCACCGTTTTCAGCGTGATATATTGCCATAAAAGCGTCTTTTCCGCTGTCACCGACGGTTATAACCACTCTTGCGTCAACAGGCGCCCCTTTTGTTTTGTCAAAAACATTTTCAGCCATAATCTGTCCTCCTCACACGGCGCAAAACGGAAAGTGCCGCCCGAAATATCTTTTAAAAATTATACCATATTATAATATAAATTACAAGCAAAAGATGAAAAATATCGCACTTGACAAAATCATAACAAAGTTATATTATTTAAATAGTATTTTCAGTGTGGAGGAAAAAGTAATGGACATAATGCAGAAAGCCCTTGACAAGCACTATGAATGGAAGGGCAAAATAGAAATAGTTTCAAGAACAGCGATAAACGATAAGGACTCGCTCTCCCTTGCATACACTCCCGGAGTAGCTCAGCCCTGCCTTGAAATCGAAAAGAACCCCGACCTTTCTTTTGACCTTACAAGAAGGGCAAATCTTGTTGCGGTAATAACAGACGGTACCGCCGTTTTAGGTTTAGGGGATATAGGACCTCGCGCCGCTATGCCCGTTATGGAGGGCAAGTGCGCTCTGTTTAAAGAATTTGCCGATGTTGACGCTTTTCCTATCTGCATAAACTCAAAAGATGTTGACGAGATAGTAAAGACTGTCGAGATGATAGGATACAGCTTTGGCGGAATAAACCTTGAAGACATTTCCGCGCCCCGTTGCTTTGAGATTGAAAAGCGCCTTAAAGAAAAGCTTGACATTCCCGTTTTTCACGACGACCAGCACGGAACGGCTATTGTCGCTTCCGCCGCTATGATGAACGCGGCTAAGGTCGCAGGCAAGAAAATATCCGAAATGACTCTTGTAATAAACGGAGCTGGTGCTGCCGGAATAGCTATTGCAAAGCAGTTTATATCTCTTGGAATAGGCAATATAATTATGGTTGACCTTGCGGGAATTATCTGCGACGGCGACGAGTTTAAGAACCCTTCGCACTATGAAATCGCAAAGGTTACAAACAAAAATCATATAAGGGGCGGACTTGCCGACGCTATGAATGGCGCTGACGCATTTATCGGAGTATCGAAGCCCAATCTTGTTACTGCTGAAATGGTAAAGTCGATGGCAGAAAAGCCTATTATCTTTGCAATGGCAAACCCCACTCCCGAAATTATGCCCGACAAGGCGCTTGAAGCAGGTGCGTTCATTGTGGGAACGGGCAGAAGCGACTTCCCCAATCAGATAAACAATGTCGTTGCGTTCCCCGGTATATTCAAGGGCGCGCTTTCGGTAAGAGCGTCGGACATAAACGAAGAAATGAAGCTTGCCGCGGCTTATGCCATTGCGGCTACTGTCCCCGAAGAAGAGCTTGCCCCCGATAACATTCTGCCTAATTCCTTTGACAGAAAAATTCCCGTTGCGGTAGCGGCGGCTGTTGCCGAAGCGGCAAGAAAATCGGGCGTTGCAAGAATATAAGGAGGATACAATGAAAACTATCAGATACACACCGCGCGGAGTTTGCGCAAGACAGATGGAAATTGATGTTGATGACGGTATCATAAAAGAGTTCCGCATTGTAGGAGGTTGTCACGGAAACGGACAGGGCATATCCGCACTGGTTAAAGGAATGAAGGTTGACGATGTTATCGAAAGACTTCAGAATATCCGATGCGGAAACAAAGAAAGCTCCTGCCCTGCACAGCTTGCCGCCGCACTCAAAGAAAATTACAATGGTTAACGAAAAAACAAGCGTACCCTGCAAAAAAGCAGGGTACGCCGTATTTTTAAAAATTCTGCGTAGCGTCATTTTCATAGTGGCATTTGTTTTTCTTTTCTTTTTTGCCACACCTATGACGGTTGGGATTGTCCACACGGGAACGGTTGTGGGAACGATAGTCTGCGTGAGTTTAATCGCTTTTTCAGTTTTTACCGACAAGGTTATTCTTGCCGTAAAATATATGTATAAGAATATTTTTCTGCGGATAATTCTTCTTGCCGTTTCTGCGTTTATCGCTCTCGGAATTTTATTTGTGATAACGCTGAGTATATGTATGCTCTGTTCTTCAATGAACAACGCAACGGGAACGGAAAATGCCGTCATCATTCTCGGCTGTAAGGTCAGGGGGACAGAGCCCTCTCTGATGCTTAAAAGGCGGATAGAAAAGGCGTATGAATACTGCAAAGATAACCCCGACATTCTCATAATTGCTTCGGGCGGACAGGGCTCCGACGAGGAAATATCCGAGGCGGAATGTATAAAGAAAACCCTTGTTTCAATGGGGATTTCTCCCGACAGAATTATCACTGAGGATAAATCGACGGACACCTATGAAAACTTTGAAAATTCATTAAAAGAGCTTGACGGAGAAAAGCCGACCGTTGCGGTTGTCACCGACGGTTTTCATCAATTCAGAGCAGGACTTATATGCAAAAAGTTCGGGGCAAAGAAGACTTCTATTTCTGCAAAAACGACCTGGTATCTTCTGCCTTGTTATGTTGTGCGCGAATGGTTCGGTCTTGCCGAGCAGATATTTTTAAAATAAAAGGACACCTTAAAGAAGGTGTCCTTTCTGTTATTCAAAATTAAATTCGTCCGCGTGATTTTTCTTGAATATCTCAAAAATTTCATTGAGAAGAACTTCATCCTCGATAGGACCTAAAACAGTTTCGCCCGTGTCGTCGTCCTCGGTCTCGACCTTCATTATTATAATGTCTGTATCTTCTTCGTCAAGCGGAATGAGAACAGCATAGGAATTGCCCTTGTAGTCAATCATATCGCCGAACTCAAAATCGACTGTTTCTCCGTTTTCGTCCTCTAAGGTGATTATGCCGTCGTCTTCTTCAAGAAGCTCTTCGTTTTCAAACTTTTCGCTCATATTATCCTCCGTTACTTTAACATATTGAGCATTCCGTAGGTCAATGCCGACGAAAGCTTTGAGCCGTTGTTCTGCATCGCGGTTTTATACTGGAACATAACCTTCTGCTGAGCAAGTCTTGTTGAAAGAGAAGAAATGTCGGTATCCGAAATTCTGCTCATCGACGATGTAAGATTATAGGTTGAATTATTCAGATAATTAATAGAAGAACGGAGCGAATTTGTTGTCGCGCCCTCTTTTGCTCTTTGCAGGCTGACAGAATTTATTGCGCTGTCAAGGCTGTCGGTGTCAATACTGTCGCCCGTAACGCTGAAATCTTTAATGCCGAGATTTTCAAAAGCGCCGTCTTCAAAGACTTTTACTCCGTTGAACTCGGTTTTGTCCATAATATCGCTTATGTCGCTTTTAAGACCGTCAATTTCGAGCTGAATTGCAGATTTTTCATCAGCGCCGTAAAAAGAATTTGAGGCCGATGAAGCAAGTGTCTTCATTCTGCGAAGTCCCTCGGCAACACCCGAAAGCGCGCCCTCTTTGACATCTGAGAAAGAAACGCTGTCAAGAGCGTTTGTAGCCTTCTGGTCCGAAAGGGAAATCTGCGCCTGCATTTTTGATGAGATAGCAAGCCCCGCGGCATCGTCCGACGCGGAATTTATCTTTTTGCCCGTTGAGCCCTGCTGTAAATATTTGTTGTAGCTTGAATACGCTTTGCTGATGCCGTACTGCATTCCCGCAAGACCGTTTACTGTCATACACACCGCCCCTTTCTGCGTTTATTATTACCATTATTTTAATATATTTCCACCGATTTGTCAATAGAGCAGATATTTATAGTATTTATAGATTTATAACAAATTTGCAAGAGATGATTTGTACAAAAGGTGGAAAATGAAAATTATTTTTTCAAAAGTTGTACGCCGATGTACAACTTTTAGCTGTTTTTGTGCCTTTTATGAAAGGACTTTTTTCGTATGCGGCGTTACAAAAAAATCCTTTTGCGGCGTAAATAAAAAAGAAAGGAAAGGAATTATGCTTATTGACATTATAGGCAAGCGACTTATCACAACATCCTTGCAGAACAAGCTTGTCAAGGGCGAAGAAAACGCTCACACGGTTAATATTGTTCTTCCGCTTGAATATGAAAACCTCCGTCTTGACGAGCTTTCATACAAGATGCGCGGAACAGTAGGAGAAATAACGGCGGAGCAGGTGCTGAAAAAGGAAGTAAATTCGGACGGAGTATATCTCACCTGGACAATCGGCAAAAATTTCACCGCCGAAAGCGGCAGTCTTGAAATCGAGCTTATCGGTCTTTCAACATCCAGAGAGATTGTGATAAAGTTCACGGCACACCCCGTCACCGTTTTTGACAGTGTTGAGAATATCACATATACCTCCGAGGATGTTATAGAGCAGGCTCTTATGCAGATGCAGATTGAAGTCCAGAGAGCTATTGACGCCGCCGACAAGGCGGAAGGAACGGCAGGAAAGTCAGCGTATGAAATCGCCGTTAAAAATGGCTTTGAAGGCGACGAGAGCGAATGGCTCATAAGTATCAGGGGCGAAAAGGGAGAAAAAGGCGACAAGGGCGATATGGGCGAAAGGGGACTTCCCGGAGAACTCAGAGCGCTTGGCTCATTTAACAGCGAGGAGGAGCTTACAGCCGCATATCCCGACGGCGACACTCTTGACGGCGGTTTTGTCATCGGAGGAAATTACTATGTGTGGAGCAATTATTTCAGACGATGGGAGAATTTAGGTCCCCTTGCAGGCGCTAAGGGTGAAAAGGGCGACAAAGGCGATAAGGGCGACCGCGGTGAAAAAGGCGAAAAGGGTGACACGGGCGAGAGAGGTCCTATGGGCGAGACAGTTTCTGTCAATGAAATCGCCTCGGATGGCGGAAATATTACGCTTACTCTCGATAATGTCCCCGATGGGAACGAAAGAAAAATGTTCTTTATGCCGATAGGCGCTGTTATGCCTTATGCGGCGGACATTATTCCGACAGGCTGGCTTTTATGCGACGGCAGAGAGGTAACAAGAACGGATTATCCGGCATTGTATTCGGCGATAGGCGCGACATACGGCTCGGGTGACGGAATATCGACCTTTAATCTGCCTGATATGAGAAGCAGAGTTGCTATCGGTAATTTTTTCAATACATATCGGACTTATGACGCGTATAATTCCGGCTCATCAACGATAAAACTCGTGACTGCTCCCGAACTTGAATATTACAGCGTCGGCGACAGCATTTCATACGGCGATGAAACACGAACGATAAAAGCAATTTCAATCGGTACATCAGGTTACTGCAATGTTACTATGGATTCCCCTATAAACATAGATATTCTTGCAGGCAAGGATGTCGCACTGACATCAAAAACAGGCAAAACAGGCGGAGAAAAGACGCACACTCTTACTGTTGACGAGATACCGTCTCACAGCCACAAAATGCCTATCCCATACCGAACCAGCAGTTCACCGTCTAAATCAGGAGAATCTGTAGGCATCTGGGATAACAAGCGTGACGCTTTAACAACTACTACTACGACAGAGACAACGGGCGGCGGAAAGGTTCATAACAATATGCAGCCGTTTATCACAATGAACTATATCATCTATGCGGGAGCGTAAAATGAAAAACCGCAAGCCTGAATTTTCAAAAATAGTGATTGTGTTTTTCATCGTAGCAAGCCTTGTCTACACCTCAATTTCATATATTCTCGCTTTTATGGGACTTGAAACTGTCGAGGGACTTTCGGCGGAGATTGTGCGTGTTATGTGGGGTACGGACGGGCTTATCTTCCTTTGCTACGCAGGTCAGAACGGCATAAGAGCGTGGAGCAAAAATAAATACGGAGGTGAAAATTGTGGCAACGAAACAGGAACAGCAGGATTTTCTCAAAAAGATTATTCCCTTAGCGACAGCCGATATGAAGAGAACTAAAATCTTAGCGTCTTTGACAATTGCGCAGGCAATACTCGAAAGCGGTTGGGGGACATCGGCACTTGCTAAGCGTAGCAACAACCTTTTCGGCATAAAGGGCAAAGGTGAAAGCTACAAGACATTCGAGTACATAAACGGCAAGAGAGTTGACATTGTTGACAGCTTCAAGGTATATCCCGATTGGGAAACATCAGTTACAGACCACAGCAATTTATTTCTGCGGTTGTCACGCTATCAGAACCTTATCGGAGAGCGCGACTATAAGACAGCTTGCAGAAAAGTTCAGGAGGACGGCTATGCAACGGCGCCGACATATTCTCAGGCGCTGATAGATATTATCGAAAGCTATAAGCTTTATCGCTATGACGATTTTTCGGAGCAGAAATATATCATCATTGCCACATCGGATGAAATAAGTGCAACCGAAGCTGACGACATTCTGATAAAGCTCACCGCGATGGGTTTCAGAAAGACAGAAAAGAGGGAAGTATAATGAAAATCAACTGGAAGCAGAAACTCACAAGCCGTAAGTTCTGGGCGGCGGTAGTGGGGTTTGTGACAGCAATACTCGTTGCGTTCAATATTCCGAATATGGAGATAGAACAGATTGTCAGCGTAATATCGGCGACATCAGTTCTCATTGCATACATAATCGGAGAGGGAATGGTCGACGCGGCAAGACAGGGGGAGAAGAAAGATGAATAACGAAGAAAAAGCCTGCCCTTGTCAGACAGTAAAGGACCTTGAAAAGCAGGTTGACGAACAGCGTTCTCAGCTTGCCAAGGGCGAAACGCAGTTTGCTGTTATCAACACAAAGCTCAATCTCATTATGGGCGTTCTCGGAACGGTGGGAGCGTCACTCGTCGGCATTATAATAAAGCTTATGATGTCGGCTTAAAATAAAAAGGGTACCGAGTTTTTGCTCGATACCCTTGATTTTTATATTATGATTTTTTTCCTGCAAGCTTTAAAATTCTTTCTATATTTTCCTCGTCTGTCGTTTCGCTTCCGATATGTGTTGAGCGCGCATTGTAAAGCCCGTGGAAGTCCGAACCGCCCGTAACGATAAGGTTGTATTTTTCGGCTATTTCAAGAATTTTCTTGCGCTGTTCTTCGTTTGCGGTGTAGTGATATGCTTCAACTCCGTCAAGCTTTCCTGCTGCGGCAAGCTCTTCAAGAAGTTCAAAATTGTCATAGTAAGCAGGGTGCGCCATAACTGCAACTCCCCTTGCGGAATGGATAAGGTCAAGTGCAAAGTTGACATCGGGATATTCGCGCTCTACGATACAGCTTCCTGTTTTAAGGTTGAAAAGCTCATCGTTCAATTTGCCGTAAAAGTGAGTTGTATAACCGTAGTCAATAAGCGCACGCATAATGTGCTGTTTAAAGATACTCTTACTGCCCGTTGCATATTTTGTAACGCTCTCGACAGTTATCGGGTAGCGCTTCATAACATTCTCAACCATCTGCTTTGCGCAGTCCCGTCTTATATCGCAGGATTTAAGGCAGAGCCCTTCAAGACGGTCAGGCTTCTGCGGAGCATAGCAGAGAATATGAACCTTACTCTGTCTTTTTTTATCCCAGGTCGAAAGCTCAACGCCGGGTATCACCTTGACGCCGTAGCGTTCGCCGAGAACGGGAGCTCTCGAAAAGCTTGCCATAGTGTCGTGGTCGGTAAGAGAAATGATATCAACGCCTGTTCTCTTTGCCTGCATAATGATATCTTCGATGCCCAAAGAACCGTCGGATAAAGTGGTGTGACAGTGTAAATCGCCTCTCATACAAGTGCCTCCTGATTATATTCCGTTTTACTTTGCAATAGTAAGTCCACACACATTATACAGCAAAACCGACAAAAAATCAATAGTTTTTTAATATTTTTTTGATATTTTGTAATTATCCGACTTATTTACCGAAAAATTTCTTCAAAAACCATATATTGTCAACCTTAAAAGTTTTCTTGTCAAGATACGACAATATACCTCCGTCGGTCTTAAAATCGAATGTCAGTTTATATGCGCACAATGCCTGCGTCTTTACAGAATATTCACGGTTCACCTTGTTTATTCCGTATTTTCCGTCGCCTAAAAGAGGCGCGCCGAGATATGCCATATGCGCCCTTATCTGATGAGTTCTGCCCGTGATAAGCTCGATGTTTAAAAGGCAAAGATTTCCTCTCTGTTCAAGAAGTTCGTATTTTGTGACAATAGTTTTGTTATCGGGAGCTTTTTTGTCGCTGATAAAAACCTTGTTGTTTTTCTCGTCCTTTTTAAGATACGCAGTTGCGGTGTCGCTTTTTTTCGGCGGAGGAGCGATAGTCACGCAGAGATACTCTTTTTTCAGCTCTCTGTCCTTGACTTTTTGATTGAGTATGCGTAGCGCCTCTGCGTTTTTAGCCGAAATGACAATGCCCTCGGTGTTGCGGTCAAGTCTGTTGCAGAGTGCGGGAGCAAAGGAGTTTTCGTTTTCGGGATTATACTCGCCTTTTTCATAAAGATAGTGCTTTATGCGGTTTATCAGAGTGTCTGTTGAGTTATCATCGTCCTCGTGAACGACTTCTCCGCATTTTTTGTTGACAAGCAGTATATTTTCGTCCTCATAGACTATATCTATCTTTGAGGGAACTGAGAGAAAGTCGTGCTCTGTGTTGCCGTTTTCAAAGAATTCATCGTTGATGTAAAGCTGTAAAATATCGTTTTCTTCAAGCCGTGTTGATATTTCACATCTTTTTCCGTTGAGCTTTATACGCTTTGTTCTTATATATTTATACAAAAGACTTTTCGGCAGATTTTTTACCGCCTTTTCTATGAACTTGTCAACACGCTGACCGCTGTCGTTTTTATTTATTTTAAATTCCCTCAAGCTTTTCACCCTTTCGGTTAACATTTTACCGTATCGCAATGATTTTTTCAATAAGGATATGCAAAAAATCTTTACTTTATATAAAAAATGTGGTATAATAGAATATATGTTCTGTAAAAGGGGGGATGGTTATGGCGGAGCGTTCACCGCACGAAGGTCACCGTGAAAGGCTTAGGAATAAATTTCTTACAAACGGTCTTTCGACCTTTGAAGAACACGAAATTATCGAACTTCTTTTGTTTTACGCCATACCGAGAGGAAATACCAACGAAATCGCCCACGCTCTTATCGACAGGTTCGGGAGCGTAAGGGGAGTGCTTGACGCAAAAGCGGAGGAGCTTGAAAAGATAAAGGGCTTAGGCTCAAACGGAGTGACTTTTCTTAAAATGATGGTCTCTCTTTTGAAGATATACGAAGTGCAGGACGAAAAGTTCACCGAGCTTGACACCACGGACAAGCTGAGAGAATATTTTGTCAGGGATTTTATCGGAACGCGCGAAGAAGAAATTCATCTTGTCACCCTTGACGACAAGCTGAATGTAATAGGCAACCATGTTGTTTCAAGGGGCGGACTGAGTATCACCCCCGTGAATATAAGAAAAATAGTCGAGGTCTGTTTTTCGGATAATTCGGAGAGCGTTGTCATGGCGCATAATCACCCCAACGGCGAAGCAAGACCGTCCCCCGAAGATATTGCCGCAACGACAAAGATTTATCGCGGACTTTCGGGGGTGGGGATATATCTTCTCGACCACATAATCTGTTCGGGTAAGGACGCTTATTCGATGTATGAGAACGGACATTTTTCGTTTATGGAATAGAGGTGCATTTATGGATAAATTTGAGCTTGTTTCACCGTATAAACCCAGCGGAGACCAGCCGCAGGCGATAGACAGACTTGTTGACGGAATAAACAGCGGAATGAAGGAACAGACCTTACTGGGCGTTACAGGTTCGGGCAAGACCTTTACCATGGCGAATGTAATAGCAAGGGTGAATAAGCCCACGCTTGTCCTTGCACACAACAAAATTCTTGCGGCTCAGCTTTGCTCTGAGTTCAAGGAATTTTTTCCAAACAATTCGGTCGAGTATTTTGTCTCGTATTACGACTACTATCAGCCCGAAGCTTACATTCCCTCCACCGACAGCTATATTGAAAAAGACAGCGCGATAAACGACGAGATTGATAAGCTGAGGCACTCTGCTACCCTTGCCGTTGCCGAAAGGCGAGATGTTATAATCGTTGCGTCGGTTTCGTGTATATATTCTCTCGGAAGTCCCGAGGATTATCGTCACATGGTTATATCCCTCAGAAAAGGTATGCAGATGTCACGGGAGGAACTTCTTGCAAAGCTTGTGGAGGACCAGTATGAAAGAAATGATGTCAACTTTGTGAGAAACAAGTTCAGGGTAAGGGGAGATGTTGTTGAGATATTCCCCGCAGGCTCGGCGGAAAACGCGATAAGGGTTGAATTCTTCGGCGACGAGATTGACAGAATATCAGAAATTCATGTTTTAACGGGAAAGGTTATAAGCACCCTGCAACATGTTGCGATTTATCCCGCAAGCCACTATATCGTTGACAGAGCGAAGATGCATCGCGCCGTTGAAGAGATTGAGGCGGAAATGAGAGAGCGCGTAAAGTTCTTTCAGGATGAGGGAAAGCTCATCGAGGCGCAGAGAATAGAACAGCGCACCAAGTATGATATTGAAATGCTTGAAGAGATAGGCTTCTGCAAAGGAATAGAAAACTATTCAAGAATACTTTCGGGCAGACCTGCAGGCAGTACGCCCTATTGTCTTTTAGACCACTTCCCCGAAGATTTTCTTCTTATCGTTGACGAAAGTCATGTGACGCTTCCGCAGGTGAGAGGAATGTGGGGAGGGGACAGAGGAAGAAAGACCACACTTATCGACTACGGTTTCAGACTTCCCTCGGCTTATGACAACAGACCGCTGAACTTTGACGAGTTCTATGACCATATCAATCAGGCGATATTCGTCAGTGCTACTCCCGGCGAGCTTGAAAAAGAAAAGTCGGCGCAGATAGTAGAGCAGGTTATAAGACCGACGGGACTTGTGGACCCTGAAATTATAGTCAAGCCCACAGAGGGACAGATTGACGACCTTGTATCAGAGATAAATATGAGAGTTGAAAAGCACGAAAGAGTGCTTATCACAACGCTCACGAAAAAAATGGCGGAGGACCTTACCGCGTTCCTTGAAAAGCTTGACATAAAGGTGCGGTATATGCACTTTGACATTGACACCATAGAGCGTATGGAAATTATCAGGGATTTAAGGCTTGGAAAGTTTGATGTTCTTGTGGGAATAAATCTTCTGAGAGAGGGACTTGATTTACCCGAAGTATCTCTTGTCGCTATTCTTGACGCGGACAAGGAAGGCTTCCTGCGCTCGGAGAGTTCGCTTATTCAGACAATAGGCAGAGCGGCGAGAAACGCAGAGGGTAAGGTAATAATGTATGCCGACAGCGTTACAAGGTCTATGGAAAACGCTATCACGGAGACGGAGCGAAGAAGAGAAATCCAGCTTGCCTATAATAAGGAGCATAACATTGTCCCCAAAACTATCGTCAAGGATATAAGAGATGTCATTGAGATAACGGGCAAGGAGGAAACCGAAAAAGAGGTCAAGCGGCACCTTTCTTCAAAGGAAAAGGAAAGCCTCATAAAAACTCTCACCGAGCAGATGAAAGAGGCGGCAAAGCTGCTTGAATTTGAGCACGCCGCATTTTTAAGAGATAAAATCGCCGAGCTTAAAGGCGAGCCGAAGGGCAAGAAATAAGTCATAAAAAGAGGAAGAAAAAATGAGAGAAAATAAAATCATAATAAGGGGAGCAAGAGAGCATAACCTTAAAAACATAAATCTTGACATTCCGCGCGACAGCCTTGTTGTTATGACGGGCGTTTCGGGTTCGGGAAAGTCGTCCCTTGCCTTTGACACTATCTATGCCGACGGTCAGCGAAGATATGTGGAGAGCCTTTCGTCATACGCAAGAATGTTCTTGGGACAGATGGAAAAGCCCGATGTTGACAGCATTGAGGGACTTTCTCCCGCTATATCCATAGACCAGAAAACGACCTCGAAAAACCCTCGTTCAACTGTGGGAACTGTGACGGAAATCTATGACTATTTAAGACTTCTCTATGCAAGAATAGGTATACCTCATTGTCCCGAATGCGGAAGAGAAATAAAACAGCAGACCGTTGACCAGATTGTAGACAGAATAATGTGCTACCCCGAGGGAACAAAATTACAGCTTCTTGCTCCCATAGTAAAGGGCAGAAAGGGCGAGCATACAAAAGAGCTTGAACGCGCAAGAAAATCGGGATATGTCAGAGTGCGCGCCGACGGAAATATGTATGACCTTTCGGAAGAAATCAAGCTTGAAAAGAACAAAAAGCACAGCATTGAAATTGTCGTTGACAGACTTGTTGTCAAGGACGGAATTGAAACCCGTCTTGCCGACAGCCTTGAAACCGTTATGAATATTTCGGGCGGAACGGCTGTTGTGGATATTGTGGGAGAGGGCGAACTGCTCTTTTCGCAGAACTATGCCTGCCCCGAACATAATATCTCTATTGAAGAACTTTCGCCGAGAATGTTCTCGTTCAATAACCCGTTCGGAGCCTGCCCCGAATGTATGGGGCTCGGTGTTTTTCAGAAAGTAGACCCCGACCTTGTTGTTCCCAATAAGGACCTTTCGATAAGAGAGGGAGCTATAAAAGCGTCGGGCTGGAATGTTGCGGACGAGAGCAGTATCGCGATGACCTACTATAAAGCTATTGCGGAAAAATACGGAGTATCTCTTGACGAGCCTGTGAAAAATCTTCCGCCCGAAGTGCTTGACATTTTTCTCTATGGCACAAAGGGAGAAAAGCTTGAACTTCACCGCACGACAGATTACAGCAACAGCACATATTTTTCAGATTTTGAGGGAGTTATCAACAACCTTGAAAGAAGATACAGAGAAAGCACCAGCGAATACTCGAAAGAGGACATAGCCACCGTTATGAGCGAGGAAAAATGCAGATGTTGCGGAGGAAAAAGGCTTAAAAGAGAAAGCCTTGCCGTTACTGTCGGCGGAGCGGACATTATGCGCCTTTGCGATATGTCGGTAAAGTCGATGCTCGAATTTTTCAAAAATCTCAAACTTACCAAAAAAGAGCAGATGATAGGCGAAAGAATTATCAAGGAGATAAACGCAAGGCTGGGCTTTCTTGAAAATGTCGGACTTGATTATCT
>CALZLD010000032.1 GCA_945788225.1 uncultured Clostridia bacterium | reverse complement strand
ATTTCTCCGACTTCTCCGACAGGAACGGGGTTTCCGTCCTCATCAGCGATGACAACATCATAAAGGGGCATAGGCTTGCCCATTGAGCCGGGCTTTGGAGTTGTTCCGGGACGATTTGCAACAACAAGAGTTGTTTCTGTCTGTCCGAAACCTTCCATAAGTTTAATTCCCGTGTATTCAAGCCACTTGTTGTAAACCTCGGGATTGAGGGCTTCACCTGCTATAGTGCAATATTTGAGCGCAGAAAGGTCGTAGTTCTCAATACCCTCTTTAATAAAGAAGCGGTACATTGTAGGAGGAGCGCAGAAAGAGGTAATCTTATTATCCTGAATGATTTTAAGAATATCTGCGGCGTGAAATCTGTCAAAGTCATAAACGAATACAGTTGCTCCGACTGCAAACTGACCGTACATTTTTCCCCACATACATTTTCCCCATCCGCTTTCGGATATAGTGAGGTGAAGTGAATTTTCATCAAGATTATGCCAATGCTTAGCTGTCTGGATATGAGAAGCGGCATAATAATAACTATGCATAACCATTTTAGGATAGCCTGTTGTTCCCGATGAGAAATAAAGAAGCATATCGTCGTCAACTTTTGACGGTATTCTTTCAAGTGTGTCTGGGTATTTTACATATTCCTCATCAAATGAAATCCAGCCGTCTTTTGTTCCGTTGACGATAAATCTTTCTTCGATACCGTCATACTTTTTCATTGCTTCTTCAATATGAGATGTAGTTTCTCCCGTTGCGGTTGCAAGAGTATACTTAACGCCCGCAGCTTCGTATCTGTAAACATAGTCCTTGACCATAAGCTGATTTGTAGCAGGAATGAGAACTGCGCCTATTTTTGCAAGAGCAATAGTCACAAACCAGAACTGGTAATGTCTTTTAAGAACGCAAAGAACCTTGTCCCCTTTTTTGACGCCGTGAGCAAGAAACATATTTGCGACCTGATTTGACTTCTTTTTAAGGTCCATGAATGTAAACTCATGGCGTTCGCCTTCTTCGTTCATCCAGAGAAGAGCAACCTTATCGGGAGCTATTTCAGCCATAGCATCGATGATGTCATATCCAAAATTGAAATTATCGGGACAATTAAGCTCAAATTTGTTGAGAACGCCGTTTTCATCATAACCCTCTATGCAATACTGCTTATATAAATCTTTAACTAACATAATATTCCCCTTATTTCTTTATCAATATTGCAAGAAATTTACAAGGCTTACCGTTAGTCGCAATCATTCCGTGCGGTGTGGTTGAATTATAGTAAACCGCGTCTCCTGCTTCGAGTATTTCAAATTTGCCGTCAAATACACATTTCAGAGTACCCTCAAGAATATAATCAAATTCCTGACCGTCGTGTACCGAAAGTGTTATGGGCTTGTCCTGAGCTTCTTCTTCATAAGGAGCTTCAACAAATACAGGTTCAATCCTTTTATCTTTAAAAAGGTATGCCATATGCTGATATGAAAAACCGGCTCTTCTGTCAATAGGAAGTCCCTTACCGCTTCTTACTATCGAATACTTTCCAAGCTTCGGGTTCTGCCCGGTAATAATCTCTACAAGGTCCACTCCGAAAATTTCTGCGCATTTATAAATGAAAGATACAGAAATATCAATTTTTCCTTCTTCCATTTGTATGTATTGTTCCTTGGTAACAGATGTTTTAGCCGCGATATCTTCAACTGAAATACCGCAGTCTTCGCGAAGCGATTTAAGTCGCTGGGCTACTTCTTTAATGTTATAATCCATATTATTACGCTCCTTTCACAAAAAAATGTGCTTCAAGAAATAAATTTTATTATATCAGACGGTTTTTCTGCAATATAATCAGCACCGGCTTCTTGAAGTTCGGTAAGGGTACGGTAACCCCAAAGACAGCCGATAGTTTTCATTCCTGCAGATTTTCCTGTATTGATATCAACATTTGTGTCGCCGATAAAGACAGCGTCTTCAGCATAAACATCAAGCTTTTTTAGTACTGCTAAAGCCATTGCGGGGTCAGGTTTATTGGGGACATCCGGAACGCTCCCCTGAGCATAATCAAATAAACCATCAAACAGCTCATCAACGAGAACTTTTGTAAATTCATCGGGCTTATTTGATGCGACAGCAAGCAGAACTCCCATGTCATGAAGCTTGTTTACGGTATCCTTGATGCCGTCATAAAGCTTTGATTTATCCTCACTGTGTTTTGAATAATAATCCCTGAAATCCGAAAGAACAGCGTCAAATACATTTTTATCTTTTTTGACTTCTTCGGGCAATGTTCTTTCGATAAGAAGCATAACTCCGTTTCCGACAAAATATTTGTATTTTTCAAGCTCGTGAGTGGGAAAACCATTCTTTTTGAGAGCATAGTTTGTTGCATCGGCAAGGTCCTCCAGAGAATATAAAAGAGTACCGTCCAAATCAAAGATAACAAGTTTTTTCATATAAGCCTCTGTTCTATCAATTTATCACTTTAAATCATACCATAGATAAAAAATTGTTGTCAATGTTATAATTTAATAAAAAAATGTCAAATTATCCGTTATATTTTGTAACAAGAAAATCAGAATATTTTTCTCTGAAACTTTCAAAAGTTCCGTTATCGATTGAATCGCGTATTTTTTCCATAAGGGTATTATAAAAATACAGATTGTGCATAACAGCAAGCCTTCCTCCAAGCTGTTCATTTGCTTTAAAAAGGTGTCTTATATATGCACGGGAAAAATTTTTGCAAGTGGGACAATCACAATTTTCATCAAGTGGTCTTTCATCGTATGCAAATTTGTTGTTTGTAATATGCATAACTCCGCTCCATGTAAATATTGTTCCGTGTCTTGCATCACGACTGGGCATAACGCAGTCAAACATATCTATTCCTCTTGCAACAGCCTCGATTATATTTGCAGGAGTTCCGACGCCCATAAGATAACGGGGCTTGTCTTTTGGCATAACAGGCTCGACAGCGTCGATAATTCTGTACATTTCTTCCGTTGGCTCGCCTACCGCAAGTCCTCCTATCGCATAACCGTCAAGGTCGAGTTTTGCTATTTCCTCCATGTGCTTTATTCTGAGGTCTTCAAAGGTACAGCCTTGATTTATACCAAAAAGCATCTGTTTTTTGTTGATTGTATCGTGTAAAGCGTTAAGCCTTTCCATCTCATCTTTACAGCGATAAAGCCAACGGACTGTTCTTTCGCAGGATTTTTTGCTGTATTGATATGTTGCAGGGTTTTCAACACATTCATCAAAAGCCATTGCTATTGTTGAACCGAGATTAGACTGAATTTGCATACTTTCCTCGGGACCCATAAATATCTTCGCACCATCAACATGAGAGTTGAAATATACTCCTTCTTCCTTTATACGACGAAGCTTTGCAAGAGAAAAAACCTGAAATCCGCCGCTGTCGGTAAGTATAGGTCTATCCCAGTGCATAAATTTATGAAGTCCACCCATTTCTTTTATAAGCTTATCAGAAGGTCTGACATGAAGATGATAGGTGTTGCAGAGTTCTACCTGACATTTGAGGTCAACAAGGTCAAGTGATGAAATTCCGCCCTTAATAGCGGCTGAAGTTCCGACATTCATAAAGCATGGCGTCTGAAATGTGCCGTGAACAGTTTCTACTTTTCCTCTTCTTGCTCTGTTTTCTTGTTTAAGTAATGTATACATAAAATCTCCTTAATAATGTTATAAGATAGCCATACTGTCGCCGAAACTGAAAAATCTGTATTTTTCTTCAACTGCCGTTTTGTATGCATTCATCGTTTTATCATATCCCAGAAATGCGGAAACAAGCATAATGAGAGTGCTTTCGGGAAGATGAAAGTTGGTGATAAGACCGTCGATGACCTTAAATTCATGAGGCGGATATATGAAAATATCTGTATATCCTTGATATTCTCTCCCCTCTTCTATTTTTCCAAAGAACTCCGCAACGCTTTCAAGCGTTCTGCACGATGTTGTTCCGACAGCAATAACTCTGTTGCCTGATTTTTTTGTATTTGCAATTAAAGTTGCTGTTTCGGCAGGAAGAAAATAATGCTCAGAATGCATATGATGCTCTGTAATGTTATCAACCTTTACAGGTCTGAAAGTTCCCAAACCGACATGTAATGTTACATAGGCAATATTTACTCCCATAGCTTTAATCTGTTCAAGCTGTTCGGGCGTAAAATGAAGTCCGGCAGTGGGAGCAGCCGCCGAGCCTAATTCTCTTGAATAAACAGTCTGGTATCTTTCCTTATCTTTGAGTTTCTCTTTAATATACGGAGGAAGAGGCATATGTCCTATTTCTTCAAGTACAGAGAAAAAGTTACCGTCGCATTTGAATTCAACGGTCCTGTTGCCATCCTCGCCTTTTTCAAGTACTTTTGCTGTAAGCTTACCGTCTCCGAAGGAAAATTCTGTCCCAACTTTTGCTTTTTTTGCAGGGCGACAGATAATATCCCAGACCATATTACCTTTTTGTTCAAGAAGGAGAAATTCGATAAAGGTATTATTGTCGCTTTTAACCCCGTATAATCTTGCAGGTAGAACCCTACTGTCGTTAAGAACAAGCAAGTCACCTTTTTTAAGATAATTGCATAGATTATAGAAACGGTCGTGAACAATTTCACCCGTTTCTTTTGAAATTTTTAAAAGCCTTGATGAATTTCTCGGTTCAACAGGAGTCTGAGCGATGAGTTCTTCGGGCAAATTGTAGTAAAAATCTGAGGTTTTATACATAAAATTCTCCTGAAAATAAAAAATTATGTTGACACGGCACTTTAAAAGTGATATGATAGATTAACGGATAGAGGTCGCAGATGCGATGAGTACCCTCAGCAAGAGTGCCTGCTCGCTATAAAGCTGAATGGGAAAGGCAATTCTGCCGAAGGGTTAAAGCTTGGCATCTTTGCCCTGATTGCATATTTAATAGGTATGCGATTGTCATCATACAGATTATGATGGAGAGCTATCGGCATTCTTGTTTTTAATTTTAACATGCCGACTTTTCTATTATACAGTATGATGAACCGATTTTCAATCGGTTTTTTTATTTTTTTAAAAAAGATTGAAAAATTCAAAGTTATATCAAAAGGAGAAAGTATTATGAAGCAGTTTAATGTAGGTATTATTGGTGCAACGGGAATGGTAGGGCAGCGTTTTGCAACGCTCCTTGAGAATCACCCGTGGTTTAAGGTCAAGGTGCTTGCGGCAAGCCCCCGTTCAAAAGGAAAAACCTATGAAGAAGCGGTAGGAAGTCGTTGGGCAATGGATGTTCCTATTCCTGAATCAATGAAAAATCTTATTGTATACGACGCAACGGCGGATATCAAAGAAATTACATCTCAGGTTGACTTTGTATTCTGTGCTGTTGATATGAAAAAGGATGAAATAAAAGCTCTTGAAGAGGCTTACGCGAAAGCTGAATGCCCCGTTATTTCAAATAACTCGGCAAACCGCGGTGTTGACGATGTTCCGATGATAGTTCCCGAAATCAACGCCGACCATGCAGTTGTTATTGAAACTCAGAGAAAGCGTCTTGGTACAAAGCGCGGATTTATTGCAGTTAAATCAAATTGCTCAATTCAGAGCTATGTTCCCGCTCTTACTCCGCTCAGAAAATTCGGTATTACAAATGTGCTTGCCTGCACATATCAGGCAATATCTGGAGCAGGAAAAACATTTGAAACATGGCCTGAAATGGTTGATAACATTATCCCCTATATTGGCGGAGAAGAAGAAAAGTCTGAAAAAGAGCCTCTCAAGGTATGGGGCAAGGTTGTTGACGGAAAAATTGTAAACGAAAGCGATATTTCTATTACAACACAGTGCATAAGAGTTCCTGTTTCTAACGGTCATACTGCCGCTGTGTTCGTTTCGTTCAAGAATAAGCCTTCTATCGAAGAAATCAAAAAGCTCTGGGCTGAATACAAGGCTGAACCTCAGGAGCTCGGACTTCCGCTCGCACCAAAGCAGTTCCTCAATTACTTTGAAGAAGACAATCGTCCTCAGATAAAGCTTGACAGAGACCTTGAAAGAGGTATGGCTATTTCAATCGGTCGTCTGCGTGAGGACTCACAGTATGATTATAAATTTGTATGCCTTTCACACAATACGCTCAGAGGAGCCGCAGGAGGCGGTGTTCTTATGGCTGAACTTCTTGCAGCGAAGGGTTATCTTGACTAATTCCCGAAAGGAAGACTCATTATGAAAAAGACAATTTTTACAGGCGCAGGCGTTGCTATTGTAACACCTATGAATACCGATGGTTCCATTGATTTTGGAACCTTTGGAAAGCTCATTGATTTTCAGATAGAAAACGGAACAGACGCTATTGTTGTCTGCGGAACAACGGGTGAATCTTCAACAATGTCCGATGAAGAACATAAAGAAACAATTCGCTACTGCGTTGAAAGAGTAAATAAGAGAGTTCCCGTTATTGCAGGCACAGGAAGCAATGATACTGCTTATGCTGTCCAGCTTTCAAAAGAGGCTGAAATTCTCGGAGCTGATGCAGTTCTCGTTGTATCGCCTTATTACAATAAGACATCGCAGAATGGTCTTATTAAGCATTTTACAACAATTGCAGACGCTATAAACATTCCTGTTATGCTCTATAACATCCCCGGAAGAACAGGTGTAAACATTGCAATTGACACTTTTGTCGAGCTTTCAAAGCACGAAAATATCGTAGCCGTTAAGGAAGCAGGCGGAAATATGGATTATTTTGCAAAGATTATTGAAGCATGCGGAGATAATCTTGATGTTTACAGCGGTGATGACGGAATGACAGTTCCCGTTATGTCAATAGGAGGAAAAGGTGTAATATCCGTTCTTTCAAATGTTATGCCCAAGGAAACACACGAATTATGTCAGCTTTGTTTAGACAATAATTTTGCTGAGGCAGGAAAATTACAGATAAAGTATCTTGGTCTTATAAATGCTCTTTTCTGCGATGTAAACCCGATACCTGTCAAAGAAGCTCTTGCTCTTATGGGTATTTGCAAGAATACTATGAGACTTCCGCTTTGCCCCACTTCTGAGGCGAATATTGCAAAAATATCCTCTGCTATGAAGGCAAACGGATTACTTAAATAAGGAATGATTCAAATGACAAATATTGTTATCAGCGGTGCAAACGGAAAAATGGGAAAGGTAATAAATAATGTCATTTCTCTAAGAGATGATTGCAGAGTAATCGCCGGTATTGATATAAATACCGAAAGCTACGCTGACTTCCCTATTTTTGCTTCACCGGATATGCTTCCCGAAAAACCTGATGTAATCATAGATTTTTCTCACCCTTCCGCTCTTGACAGCCTGATAGGTTATGCTCTTTCAACGGGTACTCCCCTTGTTCTTGCAACTACGGGCTATTCTGACGAACAGATAGAAAAAATAAAGAAATCTTCAGAGCAGATTCCTGTTTTCTTTACTTTTAATATGTCCCTGGGAATAAATCTTCTTGTTGAGCTTGCAAAAAAAGCAACTGCTGTCCTTGGTGACCAATTTGACATTGAAATAGTTGAGAAACATCACAATCAGAAAATTGACGCTCCAAGCGGAACAGCAATTATGCTTGCGAATGCGGTTAATGATACTCTGGACAATAAGATGAAATATACTTATGACAGACATTCTCAGCGTAAAAAGCGTGAAAAGAATGAGATAGGAATACATTCTATAAGAGGCGGAACGATAGTCGGAGAGCATGATGTTATATTTGCTGGCAGAGATGAGGTTATTACTCTTTCTCATCAGGCATCATCAAAGGAAGTCTTTGCGGTAGGTTCAGTTAATGCGGCAATATTTATGAATGGCAAGAAAAAAGGTCTTTACACTATGGCTGACCTGATAAAATAATTATAATTACAAAAGGTCTGCTATACCAAACGGTGTGGCAGACTTTTTATAAAGGAAAATAAGGAGAATGATATGCAATACTTTATAGCCTTTTTAGAAGGTTTAATCACCTTTATCTCCCCTTGTTTATTGCCCATGCTCCCTGTTTATGTTTCATATTTTGCGGGAGGAAGTGAACCCTCATTTATCAAAACATTAAAAAATTCGGTTGGATTTGTATCAGGGTTTACTATAGTTTTTGTAACAATGGGAGCTTTGGCGGGTTCAATAGGGGCATTGCTTAACAGGTATCATATTGTTGTAAATGCCGTTACCGGTCTTATTGTAGTATTTTTTGGACTTAATTTTATTGGTGTGCTTAAAATTAATTTATTTAAAGGAATGAAAGATTCATCAGATAAGCAGAACTTAAGCTTTTTCTCGTCAATGCTGTTCGGAGCGATATTTTCAATAGGCTGGACGCCGTGTGTCGGAGCGTTTTTAGGGTCTGCGCTGATGCTTGCGTCTCAGCAAGGACAAGTATTAATCGGTATTTTAATGCTGCTTTCATATTCATTGGGGTTAGGTATTCCGTTTATAGCTTCTGCTCTGATGATAGATAAGTTAAAATCTGTATTTGGGTTTATAAAGCGCAATTATAAGGTTGTCAATATAATCTGTGGCTCATTTCTTATTTTAGTAGGAATATTGATGATGACAGGTCTTTTAAGCAAAGCAATAGCAGTTTTATCATAGGAGGAAGTTTAATGAAAAAGAATATTGTTTCAATAGTAGTTATAGCTATGAGTGTTCTTCTCTTTGTTGGAGCATATTTCCTTTACGGGAATTTAAAAGAAAAATACAGTCCCGAAGATTTTGTAACGGAAAGTGAAACTACTGCGTTAAATACATCTGTTTATTCTGAAATTACACAAGAAACTCATAATTATATACCCGATGAACCTCTTTCCATTGCACCTGATTTTACCGTTACTGATCTTGACGGGAATGAGGTCAAGCTTTCTGATTATAACGGAAAACCTATCGTAATAAACTTCTGGGCAACATGGTGTACGCCATGTAAATCGGAACTTCCGCTTTTTGAAAAGGCATACAAAGAGAATGAAGATATACAGTTTCTTATGGTAAATCTCACATCAAAGGATAAGCTATCCTCTGTCAATGAAATAATGGCTAAAAACGGATATACATTTGATGTTTTGCTTGATAATAGTGGTGAAGCGTCTGAAAAATACGGAATTTACTCTATTCCTACAACATATTTCATTGATAAAAACGGAAATATCGTAAATCATACAGTTGGAGTGATGGAAGAAGAAGTTCTAAATGAAAAGCTTGATTTGATAAGATAATAAATCAAAAGAGTGCATAACGCTATGTTACGCACTCTTTTATATTACGGAATATTATTTGTTTCATCGGTACTTACACCCGAAGAAATATCTGTTTTTATATCAGCAGGAGTGTATTTTTCGTAAATAGCAAAGGTGTCATAAATTGATTTCCATTTTGAGTCGCCATCGGCAAGAACAACAATATAATTATGTTCGCCCTTTATTGCATAGCTTACAAGACAATTTCCTGCTTCATATGTATATCCCGTTTTGCCTGCTTTGATGTCAACACCCTCAACTTCGTTTCCGTACATTCTTGAAAACATTGTGCTGAAAAGCTCAATACCTTCGGGATTTTGCTCTGTTTTTTCAGTTGTATATTTATATGTTGAAAGAACTTCTCTGCAAATCGGGTTTTCCATTGCATATTTCATAATAACAGCAATATCTGCGGGAGTTGAATAATTATCCTCGCTGTGAAGTCCGCTCGTATTTGAAAAATGAGTATTTTTAAGCCCTAATTCTTCGCACTTTTTATTCATAAGAACAACGAATTCTTTTTCTGAACCGCTTACATACTCTGCAAGTCCGATTGCACAATCCCCTCCCGACGGGAGAATCAGTCCATATAAAAGGTCGATAATCTTAACATCTTCGCCCTCTTTAAAACCGGCCCTTGTGGCGTCAGCGTCCATTAAAGGCTTTATTATTTCGTACTTCATTTCAAAAGTATCATTAAAATTATTTATATTTTCAACAGCGACAAGCAAGGTCATTATCTTTGTCATAGACGCAGGATATATTTTTGCGTTTCCGCTTCGGTGAGCAATGACTTCACCCGTGTCTGCGTCAACAAGTATGGCGTATTTTGAATTAACATCATCGGTTGAAAAATTTGAGGGAGATTTATTGAAGTTAATAGAAAAAAGCTCTTTCTCCGGCTCTTCAGGCAGGCTTATATTTGTATTATCCTCAACAGGTAAATTAACAGGAGTATCGTCGGGTTGCTTTTCTACTCTTTTTGAGCAACTCACAACAGAGACGATTATGGCAACTATAACTAATATTAATATAAGAAATGCCGTTGCTCTTCGTCTTCGGTAAATATATTCTTTTTTGAGCCGCTTATGTTTTTTTATATTTTTATTGTCAGTCATATGTATAGTCCTTTATTTTATACAGAAAATTTAAAATACAGTTTATCAATTCTTTACAATAAGTATGACATACAACTAAAAAAAAGTCAAGGAAAAAAATAATGCCAAATCTTTATCAGATTCGGCATTAGTTGGTGCGCCAGAAGGGACTCGAACCCCCGGCCTACTGGTTCGTAGCCAGTCACTCTATCCAGCTGAGCTACTGGCGCATAAGCGTTATTTCCTAACGCTTAAATATTATAACACATATATTTTTCAGTGTCAAGCATTTTTTGAAAATTTATGCAGCGACATCTGTTTTTTCTTCAATATTATCGAGCACGAGATATTTTTCATCAACATTATTTCTGAGCGTTTCAAGAATAAAGTCATAATCAAAATGAGAATTTGACCTTACTCCATGCGATGACGCCATTTCTCTTGTGTATTCGGAAAAAGGATAAACTCTTATATTTGAGTATCCGTAATCATAATGTGTTATAACCGGTATAAATTTTATTTCATCAATAGTAATTGAATCGTTTTTAAAGCTTTTTGTAACATTAAAATCAAGAACTCCGCCTATCATTCTGTTGCCGACATTCTGGGCTGAAATAAAGTTGCCGAGCGAATATACAACAAGAACATTTCTTCCGTCCGATGATGTAAGCTCGTCCATATTCTGAATAACATGCGGGTGCGTTCCGATAATTATATCCGCTCCCCAATCTGCCATCTTCTGAGCAAGTTCTCTCTGTGCGTCAGTGATAATGTGAGAATTTTCAACTCCCCAATGAACAGAAACGACAACTACATCGGACTGTAATCTTGCTGATTTAATTTGTTTTTCAATAGTTTCAAGGTCGCTTGTATATATAACTTTTATATCGCTATCTTCAGGAATTCTTATTCCGTTGGTATGCTCGGTAAAACCGACAAAGGAAAAATTAATACCGTTAACATTTCTTGTACGGATATTATTCATATCATCTTCATTGCGGTATGCTCCGTAAACTACGGCGTCTTTATCCGACCAATAATCAAGCGTCGCTTCTACCCCTTTCATTCCTTTGTCAAGAATATGATTATTTGCGTGACAGAAAGCGTTAAAACCAAGAGAAAGCATTTCATCGCCAAGCTGTATAGGGGAATTAAAGCAAGGGTATGTTGAAGGTTCAAAGATATCATTGCAAATAGGAGTTTCCTGGTTAAGAATATTAAGGTCTCCGCATATCAAAGTTCTTATATTTTCATATGCATATTCAAAATCATAAGTGCCGTCTTCAGAACGATTGTGCGCCTGATTATATATTGACGAATGAATAAGGTTATCCCCTGCCGCAGTAACCCTTACTGTAATATCTTCAGGTATTGCCTCTGTGGTAATAACAGTTTCTTCGGTTGTGATAACTGTTGTTTCAGATGTTGTTTCTATCTCACCGCCGCATGTATTCTCAATATTCTTTGAACAAGCAGATAAAATGAGCAGAGCTGATATAACAACAGATATAATTCTGATTTTCTTCATAAAAACACCTCTTAACTTACTGCCATATCTTGTCTGAATTATATTCTACCATATATGAAAAAACTTATCAAGTATATTGAAATTATTTCTTATATATGATATAATAATAAAATATACAAAAATAGGATTTAATTCAAGGAAAGGAGAACTAAATGAAAAATAACTATGAATTTCAAAACTTAACTCCGGAAATAATCGCTCTTGCAGATATTGCAGAAAAATCAGACATTATTAATTCCGAACTTTATTCCGAATATGATGTTAAAAGAGGACTTCGTGATATTAACGGAAAGGGCGTTCTTTGCGGACTTACTCAGATATCCGAGATATGCTCTTCTGAAATAATAGACGGAAAGTCAGTTCCATGCGAAGGTAAACTCTTTTATCGTGGATATGATATAAACGATATAGTTGAAGGCTTTACAAAAGAAAACCGATTCGGATATGAAGAAACAGTCTATCTTCTTCTTTTCGGAAAGTTGCCGTCACCTGAACAACTGAATGAATTTTGCGGAATTCTTTCTAAGTTCAGAACTTTACCTACATCATTTGTTCGCGATATTATTATGAAATCCCCAAGTACAGACATGATGAATACTCTCGCCAGAAGTGTACTTACTCTTTATTCCTATGATGACGACGCTGATGATACATCAACGCCTAATGTATTAAGACAGTGCATTGAGCTTATTGCACTGTTTCCGCTTCTTTCTGTTTACGGTTATCAGGCTTATCAGCATTATCACGAAAATTGCAGTTTATTTATCCATATACCCGACCCTAAGCTTTCAACCGCAGAAAATATTCTTCATCTTTTAAGACCTGACAGTTCTTATACAGAGCTTGAAGCAAAGCTTTTAGACCTTTGCCTTGTTCTTCATGCAGAACACGGAGGAGGAAACAACTCAACATTTACTACTCATGTTGTATCTTCATCGGGAACTGACACATATTCGGCGATTGCAGCAGCTTTGGGTTCTTTGAAAGGTCCCCGCCACGGTGGAGCAAACATAAAGGTTGTTGATATGTTTGAAGATATGAAAAAATCATTAAAGGACTGGTCTGACGAGGATGAAATAAGAGATTATCTCAGCAGATTGCTCAATAAGCAGGCATTTGACAAAGCGGGATTGATTTATGGTATGGGTCACGCTGTGTACTCTATTTCGGACCCGAGAGCTGAAATATTTAAAAAATTTGTTAAAAAGCTTTCTGATGAAAAAGGTCTTAATGAAGAATATAAGCTTTATTCACTTGTTGAACGGCTTGCACCCGAAGTTATCGCAAAGGAGCGCAAGATTTATAAAGGCGTTTCGGCAAATGTCGATTTTTACAGCGGATTTGTGTATCATATGCTTGACCTTCCCAAAGAGCTTTATACGCCATTATTTGCTATAGCAAGAATAGCAGGATGGTCGGCTCACCGAATTGAAGAACTTGTCGGCAGGGGAAAAATTATGCGTCCCGCATATAAAAATATATGTGAAAGAAAAGAGTATGTAAATCTTTCTGAAAGATAGAAAAAACCCGGGAATTAAAGTATATCCTTAATTCTCGGGTTTTATTTTATTCTCTTGATTTTTTACCGCTTTTTAAAAGTACAACAGCTATTACTGCTCCGACAATTATAACAAGTCCGAGAAGAAGTGCTGCAGATTTAAGAGAACCCAAATCCTCAAAGCCGACAAGCTGAGTTTCAACAAACTCTATCCCGGCGCTTGATGAAATGTCACTTGCTGTAAGTTTTTTGTCGGCAATAACGATAACATAATCGCTGGCATGTTTCATTCCGTATGTTGCATAACCAAGCTTATTTACAGTAGCGCAGCCGATATGCTCAAGTTTATATGTGTTTTCGTTAAGAATAAAAAGATTAGCGTATCTTCCGACATGATCTTTTCCGACATTGATACTTAAATCAGCTCTGAACGGTAAGCTTCCGTCGTGTGCAATGCTGAATTGTTTTTTATCTTCAAATTTTGATAATGGAACAAGCAATCTGTCGGCGATAATTCCATCGCCTGTTGTCACCATAAGGTTAATATTTTTTGTGGCGTCCGATATGTTATTTCCTAAGATTGTCCAGTAATAATCCGAGCCGTCAAGCTTTATACCAAAATTTCTGCCTTTTATTGCGGCAAGTGCATCGGTATCAACTACTCCGCTTGCGGACATGGGCGCTCTGAAAATGCAGGATTTGTATTTTGATACAAGGTCAGGTATGTCTTCTGCACTTTTTACTGAAACAACGGTAACTCCGCTACTGTCAACATCAACACTTACTACACCGTCCATGGTTGAAACAAATGTTACATCAAGTTTAGCGTTTGAATATACATCTCCCGTCCTATAACGACAGAAGCCTATATTTGAAAGGTCAGAACCTGTGTATGAAATGTTTTCAAGTTTATAATCATCATCGGGAGTAATGGTAAATTCAACATAGTCCCCCTTATTGACCTGAACATCCTTTCCGCTATTAAGCCACATTCCTCCGCTCTGAGTTATCTCTCCTCCCTTTTTGGCGTTTATTGTAATTTTATATGTATCTACCTTTTCAAAAACCGCTCCTATGGAAATATCATCGGTAAGATATGATATCTTATAAGAATTTGAAGATGTTTTAAGTGCTCCGTCAACAGTTATGTAATCAAATATATATCCTGAACCTTCGTCCGTATCGGCAGAAATAGTTATAACAGAATCTGCAGAGACCTTGTTTACTCCAGGAGAAAGTTTTACTCCGTCTGCTTTGACTGTTAAATAACAGTTACTTTCTTTCGGGGCGT
>CALZLD010000031.1 GCA_945788225.1 uncultured Clostridia bacterium | reverse complement strand
AAGTAAAGCAACTCACAGTTGTTCTTGCCGAAGTTGAAAACAGTATATATCGTCTCGCTACTGCAGTAAAAAAGACTCAGTCAAGGGCAAATGCACTTAAAAATATTATGATTCCCAAATTTCAGGAAATTGTTAAATTTATCACCGATAATCTGGAAGAAAAGGAAAGAGAAGAATTTTCTCGTATGAAGGTTATAAAACTTCACAAAACAAAAGCGTCAGCAGAAAATGATTAAAAAACGGTTATCGGAAATACCCGATAACCGTTTTTTGGTTATAGCTTATTATCGTCAACCCATTTTCTTGCAAGATACGCGTTATATACGCTTGAATTGTAAACCCTTCCGCCTTTTGTTTTATTGTCTGTAATAATGTTTGTTTTAAAAACAGGACTTATTTCTTTGATTTTTTTTGCTTTCTGCTCCATATAAATCCTCCTTTAAAGTGAATTAATAATGTCTTTTTATACTGTCTTTATTATTATATGAAGATAATAATAAACTATTTTTGAAAATAGATATGCATTGCTTTTGACATTTTTATTTATATTTTTCCAAAATTTATATTCTATACTTGCTTGAATATGAAAATTATGATATACTATATATTGTATGTTTTAAAATAATCAGGGGGTATATATATGAATTGGACTGAACTTTGCATATTTACTTCTACCGAGGGGGCAGATATTCTTTGCGGTTGCCTTATCGGAATAGGAATTAACGGCTTTGTTGTCCGTGATTCAAAGGATTTTGAAGAGTTTCTTGAAAATAAAACAGGTAATTGGGATTATATCGACGATGACCTTATGAACCTTAAAAACTGTGAAACAAGCGTGACTGTATATCTTCCTGATAATTCACAGGGTAAAGAAATGTTTGATTATATAAAGTCAGAGCTTGAGCGTCTTAAAAGTATTGATGAAAATAATTCATTCGGAAGGCTTGAATACGAATTCAAGAATGTTAACGAAGAGGATTGGGCAAATAACTGGAAACAATATTTCAAGCCTCTTTGCGTAGGACATAAGCTTCTTATAAAACCCAGTTGGGAAGATGTACCTGAAAATGAAAACCGAATAATTCTTGAAATAGACCCTGCTTCAAGTTTCGGAACAGGTCAGCATAATACAACACAGCTTTGTCTTCAGCTTCTTGAAGAGAATATAAGCGGAGGAGAAAAAGTTTTAGACCTTGGATGCGGAAGCGGAATTCTCTCTATCGGGGCAATACTTCTTGGAGCTTCTTACTGTACCGCTGTGGATATTGACAGTAATTCGGTTAAAATAGCAAGAGAAAATGCTGAAAAGAATAATATTCCGACTTCAAAATATTCAGCATATTGCGGCAATGTTATTACAGATAACTCTCTTGTTGAAACCATCGGAACAGGGTATGATATCATAGTTGCGAATATTGTTGCAGATGTTCTTATCGGAATGAGCGATATTTTTTCAAAGTTCCTTAAAGAAAGCGGAATTCTGATAATGTCGGGAATAATAATCGAGCGTAAGGACGAAGTCATTGAAGCCGTTGAAGGACAAGGGTTTAATGTTGTAAGCATTGCGGAAAAAGACGGCTGGGCGGCTGTTTCAATGAAAAAGTAAGATATAAGGGTGAATTTTTGTATGGCTAAAAAAGCAGTTTACGGAAATGAAAGTATCGTTTCGCTTAAAGGTGCGGACAGAGTCAGAAAAAGACCTGGAGTAATATTCGGCTCTGATGGTCTTGACGGTTGTCAGCACGCTGTATTTGAAATTCTATCAAACTCGATAGACGAGGCAAGAGAGGGTTACGGCGATAAAATAATTGTAACAAGATATAATGATAACAGCTTTGAGGTTGAAGACTTCGGAAGAGGTATGCCTGTTGATTATAATAAAAATGAGGACAAATATAACTGGGAGCTTCTTTTCTGTGAGCTTTATGCAGGCGGAAAATTCGGTGAAAACGGAGAAGATTACGATTTTTCACTTGGACTGAACGGTCTTGGTCTTTGTTCAACTCAATATGCTTCGGAGTATATGGACGCTGAGATATACCGTGACGGATTTAAATTCAATCTTCATTTTGAAAAAGGCGAAAATATCGGCGGACTTATGAAAGAGCCTACAACCCGCAAGAAAACAGGTACAAGAATTCATTGGAAACCCGATTTAGAAGTTTTCACGGATATAAATATTGACAAGGAATATTTTGAAGATGTTATAAAAAAACAAGCTATTGTAAACCCAAAGGTTCTTTTTATTTTCAAAAATCAGAATTCTGACGGCAAGTTTGAAGAAATACATTATATGTATGAAAACGGAATTGTTGAATATGTCGGCGAGATTGTCGGAGATAATGCATTGACTTCGGTTCAGTACTGGCAGACAGAACGAAAGGGCAGGGACAGAGAGGATAAGCCCGAGTATAAGGTCAAGCTTTCCGTAGCATTGACATTTTCAAATAAGGTCAAGGATATTGAATACTATCACAATTCAAGTTTTCTTGAACACGGCGGTTCCCCTGAAACAGCCGTAAAAAAAGCGTTTGTTGCGCAAATCGACTCTTATATCAAGAGCAATAATAAATATAATAAAGGAGAGAGCCCGATTAAATTCCAGGATGTTGAAGAATGTCTTGTTTTTGTTTCGTCCTCGTTCTCGACTGTTACTTCTTATGCCAATCAGACCAAAAAGGCAATTACAAATAAATTTATCGCCGACGCTATGACGGATTTTTTAAAGCATCAGCTTGAAGTTTATTTCATTGAAAATCCAGATGAGGCACAAAAAATTGCCGCTCAGGTGCTTATAAACAAGAGAAGCCGCGAAAATGCTGAAAAGACAAGACTCAATATTCAGAAAAAGCTTCAGGGTACCATTGATGTTTCAAATATGGTACAGAAGTTTGTTGATTGTCGTTCAAAGGATGTTTCACGCAGAGAAATCTATATTGTAGAGGGCGACTCTGCTCTCGGCGCCTGCAAGCTTGCAAGGGACGCTGAATTTCAGGCGATTATTCCTGTAAGAGGAAAAATACTCAACTGCCTTAAAGCCGATTACGACAAAATCTTCAAGAGTGAAATTATCGTTGATATTTTAAAGGTTCTCGGATGCGGAGTTGAAGTTAAAACAAAGGCAAATAAGGATTTTTCGTCATTTGATATTAATGGGCTTCGTTGGAATAAAGTAATTATCTGTACCGATGCCGATGTTGATGGATTTCAGATAAGAACGCTTATTCTCACTTTGCTTTACAGGCTTACACCGACACTTATTGAGCAGGGATATGTATATATTGCGGAATCTCCGCTGTTTGAAATCACTTGCGGAGATATGACATACTTTGCCTATTCAGAAAAGGAAAAAGCCGATGTTCTTGAAAAAATCGGAAAGAAGAAATATATTATTCAGCGTTCAAAAGGTCTTGGTGAAAATGAACCTGAGATGATGTCTTTGACAACTATGAACCCCGAAACAAGACGACTTATTAGAGTTACCCCCGCGGATATTGAAAAAACTGCTTATATGTTTGAAATGCTTTTAGGTGATGACCTTCAGGGACGAAAGGATTATATTGCCGAAAACGGAAGCAGATATCTTGATTTTGCGGACATAAGCTGAGAAAGGAGGGGATTTTATGGCAGGAAGAAAGAAAAAAGAGCCTGAAAACCGTATCAAAAAAATGCCTAACGCAGAAATTGAAAACAGCGGTGTTATAGTTGAACAGAAAATTACAGATACAATAGAGAGCAACTATATGCCTTATGCCATGAGCGTAATCGTATCAAGAGCCTTGCCTGAAATTGACGGTTTCAAGCCGTCGCACAGAAAGCTCCTCTATACTATGTATAAAATGGGACTTTTGACAGGTCAGAAAACAAAATCGGCGAATGTCGTCGGTCAGACAATGAAACTAAATCCCCATGGTGACGCGGCAATTTATGAAACGCTTGTCCGTCTTGCAAGAGGAAACGAAGCGCTTTTACACCCTTATGTTGACAGCAAGGGAAACTTTGGAAAAGCATATTCAAGAGATATGGCCTATGCGGCTTCGAGATATACCGAAGTAAAGCTTGAACCTATCTGTAATGAGCTTTTCAGAGATATTGACAAGGATACTGTAGATTTTGTTCCGAATTATGATAATACAATGATGGAACCCACTCTTTTTCCTACAACATTTCCTTCTGTACTTGTCAATTCAAATGTTGGTATTGCGGTTTCTATGGCAAGTAATGTCTGTTCGTTCAATATTTCTGAAATATGCGATACGACTATATCTCTCATAAAAAATCCTGACCACGATGTAATATCCACGCTGAAAGGTCCTGATTTTGCAGGCGGTGGCTATATCATCTATGATGAGGAAGAACTGAAAAAGGTTTATGAAAGCGGCAGGGGCAGTATAAAAATCCGTTCCAAATATAACTTTGATAAGGACGCAGGCTGTATAGAAATTACAGAAATTCCTCCGACAACAACTGTCGAAGCCATTATGGATAAAATTGTCGAACATATTAAATCGGGTAAAATAAAAGAAATTTCTTATATAAGAGACGAAACAGACCTTTCGGGACTTAAACTTGCTATTGACATAAAGCGTGGGGTAGACCCTGATAAGCTCATGCAAAAGCTGTATAGGCTTACCACTTTACAGGATAGCTATCCTTGTAATTTTAATATTCTTATAGGCGGAACGCCAAAAGTAATGGGCGTTAAAGAAATTCTTGATGAATGGACAGCATTCAGAAAAGAATGCGTCAAGCGAAGAGTATATTTTGACCTTTCAAAGAAAAAAGATAAGCTACATCTGCTGAAAGGACTTAAAAAAATACTGCTTGACATCGATAAGGCAATAAAAATTGTTCGTGAGACCGAAGAAGAAGCCGATGTTGTTTCAAACCTTATGATAGGCTTTGGAATTGATGAAATCCAGGCTGAATATGTTGCTGAAATAAAGCTCCGCCATCTTAATAAGGAGTATATTCTGAACAGAATAAGCGAAATAGAACAGCTTGAGAAGGATATTGCCGAAATGGAAGGTATCCTTGCCGACGAGAAAAAGGTCAGCAAAATTATCATTTCCGAGCTTGAAGATGTTAAGAAAAAATATGGTCAGCCGAGAAAAACTCAGTTTATCTATGCAGGAGAAATTGAGGAAGAAGATGCGGAAGAAGAAATTCCTGATTATGCTGTAAATCTTTTTCTTACAAAGAGCGGATATTTCAAAAAAATTACTCCGCTTTCTCTTCGCATGGGTGGGGAACAGAAGCTGAAAGAAGGGGATACTATTGCTTTTTCAATAGAATCTTCAAACAAAGCCGATATTCTCTTTTTCAGTGATAAAGCGCAGGTTTATAAAGCCAAGGTTTCTCAGTTTACCGATATGAAAGCGAGCGGTCTTGGTGAATTTATTCCTGCAAAGCTTGGGTTTGATGAAGGAGAAAACCTTGTATCAATGGCGGTTACTGTTGATTATTCCGAAACTTTGCTTTTCTTTTTTGAAAACGGAAAGGTTGCAAAGGTTCCTATAAACGCCTATGAAACAAAGCTTAACAGGAAAAAGTTAAGCAACGCTTACTCGGACAAAAATCCGCTTGTTAAAATGATTGAGATAAAAGATAATACGGATATTCTTATTAAAGCAACAAGCGGAAAGGTACTTGTTTTCAATTCGGGCATGATTTTACCAAAAACTACAAAGAATACAATAGGCGTTGCCGTAATGACGCTTAAAGCAAAGTCAAAGGTTGAATCTGCTTATGTTGTTAATGAAGAAATAGCAGAAAGTGTTGAAAAATACCGTGTCAAGAACATTCCTGCCGCAGGAAGCTATGCAAGAGACCTTGAAGACTATGAACAGCTTACATTCTGATGTAAAAAAACAAGCTGACAAGTAATTTTACTTGTCAGCTTGTTTTGCTATTTTAAGATTACTCAATAGGCAACTGGACCTCTGTCAGCCATTCATCGACCGATTCTTTGTTCCATATTCCATCGATATAACATTCTCTCGCAAGACCTGCAACCTTGTATCCGTTATCCTCGGCATATTTCATAATATAAGCGTATGCTTCTCCGATTTGTTCGTATGAACCTTTATGGAATATACTCAATACCTTTGTGGCGGGTATTTCACGGAATTTGATAAAGTCGCTCTCATTTCCGAATGTTTCTACCGCTTCATTATGGCGTATACGAATATTGGTCTCTTTATATTCGCCGTCAAGATATTCGCAGAATTCATAGTGCGGATTTGCACATTTTAAGGTAGGGTTAAGCTTTTTACATTCTTCTCCGCATTTTGGAATAAATTCCATTGCGTCAGAGTAATTTTTAAGCGTTGTTTCCGAATAGTACACGATTGCTGAGGGAATTTCCTTTACTGTTACCTGATACTTCATTTTTTTATCCTCCAAAATATTTTTTATTATGGACAGACGGACATCAATTTCATCTTTCTGCGATTGTAAAGCTTTGGCTTTCTCTTCAAATATGAGTTTTGCGTCCGAGCCGTTCATAATAGCTTTGATTTCATCAATGGATAAATCAAGCTGTCTGTAAGCTTTTATTTTTGCCGCGTCTTCAAGCTGCTTTGTTTCATAAAAACGATACCCTGTCCATTTGTCGACATTTTTGGGTATCAGAAGGCCTTCTTTTTCATAAAATCTCAACGCTTTAACTGTCAGATGCGACAACTTTGAAAACTCGCCGATTTTGAGCATTCGATGTCATCTCCTTTCCACATTTTTCATTTTAGAGTATACCCTTAGGGGAGAGTCAATACCTTTTTTGAATTTTTTCAAAAATATTTTATTGCTGCAAAAAGCTGCGTAAAATACGCAGCTTTTCAAGTAGTATATTAATTTTAAACAAGCTTAAAGAGATTTTCATTAGGCTTTTTATCAGAGAAGTAAACTTCATACCAAATCAGAAAGACAAATATTGTCCAGACTTTTCTGCTGTTATCAGCCTTGCCTTCCTTGTGGTCGTCAAGATATTTTGTTATTGCGTCAGTATCAAAGAATTTCTTTGCGATGTCGCTATTGAACTTTTCCTTAACTATATTATAGTATTTTTCGTCTTTAAGCCATACTCTCGTCGGAACAGGGAAGCCGAGCTTCTTTTTATTTGCGGTCTGCGGAGGACAAGCTCTCAAAGCCGCCATTCTCATTGCAAATTTAGTATTTTCTTTTGTGACACGGTATTTTGTCGGGATTTTTTCTGCAACGGACATAACTTCTTTATCGAGGAATGGGACGCGGAGTTCAAGTGAATTTGCCATTGACATTTTATCGGCTTTTAAAAGAATATCTCCTGTCATCCAAAGGTGAAGGTCAAGATACTGCATTTTTGTAACAGCGTCTTTATCTTTTACTTTATCATAAAAAGGCATAGTAATTTCTGTAGGAGCAGGGGCGGAGGTCTTTATTTTAAGGATTGCCTTTCTTTCTTCCTCGGTGAACATATAAGCGTTTCCTATAAATCTTTCTTCAAGGTCTTTTCCTCTTCTGACCAAAAAGTTTATTCCTCGCTTTTGAGGCAACTTCTTTGCAACATTTCCTATCGCCCTTCTTACAGGTCTCGGAATAATATTATACGCGGGAGCGGAAGATGGTTCCTTATATATATTGTATCCGCCGAATATTTCATCTGCACCCTCGCCCGAAAGCACAACCTTTACATATTCCGACGCCTTATTGCATACAAAATATAAAGCAACAGCGGCAGGGTCGGCAAGAGGTTCGTCCATATGATACTGAATCTTTGAAAGATTATTCCAGAATTCTTCTGCCGTGATGACCTTGCTTATATTTTCTTTTCCGATATATTTTGAAAATTCTTTTGCATAGCCTATTTCATTGTATCTTTCATCTTCTCCGAAGCCTACCGTAAAGGTTTTGTCAACATTTGCAACGGCGGCAACATAACTGCTGTCCACTCCGCTTGAAAGAAAGCTTCCGACTTCAACATCTGAAATTTTGTGTGCTTCCACCGAATTTTTAAATATATCGGATATTTCGTTGACCCAATCTTCAAGTTGAGGCTTGTTGTCCTCATCGAATTTGACTTCCCAGTATCTTTCTACCGAAAGTTTTCCGTCCTTATATGTGAAACAATGAGCCGCAGGCAATTTACATACATTTTTAAAAAATGTTTCGGTTGTGGGAGAATACTGAAAAGTAAGATAGTTTTCAAGAGCTGTTTCGTTAAGTTCTTTAACAAACTTCGGGTGAGCAAGAAACGACTTTATTTCTGAACCGAACATAAAGGTATCTCCCATAACGGCATAATAAAGCGGTTTTATTCCAAAAAAGTCTCTTGCGCCAAAAAGTTCCTTTTTATTTTTATCCCATATTACAAAAGAAAACATTCCTCTTAACATATTAAGAAGCGACTTTCCGTACTCTTCATATCCATGCAGAAGTACTTCAGAGTCGGATTTTGTTTTGAATATATGTCCGGCTGAAACAAGTTTTTCACGGATGTCCTGAAAATTGTATATTTCTCCGTTAAAAAGAAGTACCTTTGTACTATCTTCATTATAAATAGGCTGGTCGCCTGTCGAAAGGTCTATGATAGAGAGTCGTCTGAATCCTAACGCTATATCTTCGTCTATATACGCTCCATCCGAATCGGGACCGCGATGCTTGATTAAATCCATCATTTCGTTAAGGACGATATTTGAATTATCTATTGTGTTGGTAAATCCTACATAACCGCACATTTACTAAAACCTCCAAGAAGTGTTTTGTTTTACTATATGTCAACTAACTAAATAATTATACAATATATTGGCAATCTTTGCAAGAGAAATTCTTCATAATGGGAAACTTGGATTATTTTTTTCATATATGTCAAAACTATTGCAATGAATTAAAAAATGTTGTATAATGGACTAAATATGAAATTATTGTACAGAAGGGTAGAATTATGTCAAAATCTTATTGGGACAGTAACAGAAAAAAACGTAACGAGGGACCTCGTTTCAACTTTTTTATTATATTTCTCATAATTATTTTTTCGTTTGCACTTTGCCTTGGAGCGTATATGCTCAAGGAAAACTGGGATGAAATCGGTATCGGAAAGGAGATTTCTTCAGAAACTCCTGTCGTTTCAACAACCGAAACAACAACGCCTGCTACAACCCAGACATCAGAAACAACCGTAACTACAACAGAAACAACTTCTCAGACAATTGCAAATCCTATTCCGAAGACGGATCCCGTTGACCCTACATATTTTGAAAATTGCGTATTTATTGGCGATTCTATCAGCGCAGGATTTTCTGCATACGGATTTATACCTGAGAAGAATGTTTATGCAAGTATTGGTATGAATATTGATAAAATCAATACACAGACTATGCCTATTATGCTTAAAGATTCGGATGACGCTTCTACTTACAGCATCCGTGAAATGACGGTAATAGATGCTCTTAAAATTTCCAGACCCGACACAATATACATTATGCTTGGAAGTAATGGTATTGCATGGCTTACAAATTCATATATGATTGAAAGATATCAGGTTTTTGTTGATTCTATTAAAGCGGAACTTCCCGATACTGATATTTATATAATGTCAATTCCTCCCGTGACGGTAAACAGGGAGGCTCCCGATAATCCCAACGGTCAGATTTTGAACTCAAATATAGACGCATATAATTCAGAGCTTCTTGAATTTGCAAATAATAACGGGTTTTATTTTATTGATGTCAATACCTGCCTCAAAGGAAACGATGGAAAACTTCCTACCGAATGGGCGGGAAGAGACGGTATGCATTTTAACAGGGATACTTACAATATTGTTATAAACTATATCTTATCTCATACAGTAAAGGATGAATAAAAATGAAGAATGTGAAAAAAATAATCGCAATGGTACTTTGTCTTGCAGTAGCGTTTTCTGTTTCGGCTTGTTCAAAGTCAAACGGCAATAAAAATCCCGAAGAGACCGGAACTGTTTCCGCTGTATCTCCTGATGTCAAAGAAATAGGTGATACTGCCATAAAGCTTTATCAGGGCATTGATATGATTGAAATCAGTGCAGAAAAAATGAGTTTCTATTTCTCAAATCTTGATATGTCAAAGGTTGATTCTTTCTATGCTGTAAAAGCTCAGGACGGTTATACAGACCATTTTGTTATAGTTAAGCTTAATGATTCTTCCTATTCATCAGATGTGTCCGATATATTCAAAACATATACGACCGAACTTTCTAAAACCTATGCCGATTATGCGCCTATTGAATCTGACAGAGCTGCAAAGGCTGAAATTTCAGTATTAAGCGATAATTATGTTGTTCTTATTATATCAGAGGATAACGCTTCGGTTATGTCTTCTGTTAAATCATTTTTCTAAAAAATACAGACAGGCGGATATATTATGATTATTGAAAGCTTGATTATTCTTGGATTATTAACTGCTATTCTGTTTATATGTATTTTTAAAAAGAGCGAAGAACATGAGGGGCATGCAATTATGATTGTGCCATTTATGTTTCTTCCTGCATTTAATGTTCTTGCGTACTTTTTTTCGGGATATATTATGTTAATACTCCCTTTTGACTCCTTAATCACAAGTATAATAATTGATTCGATTGCAATTATGCTGTCGGGAATATTTGCAGGTGTCGGCACTACGAAAATGAAATTGAATTCAAGTAAGATAACTTATTCAGTTATTGTTTCTGTTTACGATATTGTTCTTACATGTATTCTCATTTCAGACCTGTGCAACAGAATGGGATATTCGTTTGATGTTTATATGTGATTTTTTCAACCACTATATATTGTGGTCGGTTGTTTCTTTCTACTGTTAGTTTAAAATAATATTGTTTTAGTCAAAATGAAATTAAAGCAGGTGTTTTATTGTTGCTATTGCACAAAAACGCACCTGCTTTTTCTTGTAAAATATTATATTGACATTTTACAGTCGGTAATATATACTTAGTAATAGTCACACTACTGAACACAATATGTAGTGTATGGAATAGAAAGGAACTGACAGATATGGTTACACAGATTATTAAAAGAGACGGAAGAAAGTTGCCGTTTAATATTGAAAAGATTGCCAATGCAGTATACAAGGCTGCACAGGCAGTAGGCGGAAGCGATTATAATGAAGCAATGGACATTGCAAATAAGGTCTGCATAATGATTGAAGATGTTTACGGCTCTGAAATTCCTACCGTTGAACAGGTTCAGGATATTGTTGAAAAAGTCCTTGTTGAAGAAGGCCATGCAAAGACTGCAAAGGCTTATATTCTTTATCGTTCAAACAGAACCCGTTCGAGAGAAATGAACACCCGTCTTATGAAGGTTTATGAAGACCTTACTTTTACCAGCGCCAAGGACAGCAATATGAAGCGCGACAATGCAAATATTGACGGAGATACTGCGATGGGCACAATGCTCAAATACGGTTCGGAAGGTTCAAAGCAGTTCTATGAGATGTATGTTCTTGACCCTAAACACGCGGCTGCTCATAACAACGGTGATATTCATATCCATGACCTTGACTTTCTTACTCTTACAACAACCTGCTGTCAGATAGATATTGCTAAGCTTTTTAAGAATGGCTTTTTCACAGGTCACGGATTTCTTCGTGAACCTAACAGCATCGGAAGCTACAGTGCTCTTGCCTGCATAGCTATTCAGTCTAATCAGAACGACCAGCACGGAGGTCAGAGTATCCCTAACTTTGATTTCGGTCTTGCTCTCGGTGTTGCAAAGACGTTTATTTCCGAAGTTGCAAGAATATCCGATATTCTTTTTGAAGGAAAGGACATTGAAGGCGTAAAATCCGTTCTTAAAGATTATATTAAGGAAAGAGAGCATATTCTTGACGAAGAAGGTCTTGCGTTTACAGAAAAGACTCTTTGCGAAAAGCTTGAGATTTCTTCTGATGATGCAAAGCACATTATCAATAAAGCGCTTAACGCAACAGACCATGCAACATATCAGGCTATGGAAGCGCTTATTCATAACCTTAACACAATGCATTCGAGAGCGGGCGCTCAGGTTCCGTTCAGCTCAATCAATTATGGTACAGATACTTCACCAGAGGGCAGAATGGTAATAAAGAATGTTCTTCTTGCCAACGAAGCAGGACTTGGTAATGGCGAGACGCCCATATTCCCGATACACATATTTAAAGTAAAAGAGGGAATAAATTATAATCCGGGCGACCCTAACTATGATTTGTTCAAGCTTGCATGCAGAGTATCTGCAAAACGACTTTTCCCGAACTTCTCGTTTATTGACGCTCCTTTCAACCTTCAGTATTATAAAGAGGGCGACTACAACACAGAAGTTTCATATATGGGTTGCCGTACAAGAGTTATCGGCAATAATTACGACAAGACTCGTCAGATTGTTACGGGAAGAGGAAATTTAAGCTTTACTTCTATCAATCTTCCTCGTCTTGCAATCGAATCCGACGGAAATGTAGGTTTGTTCTTTGAAAAGCTTGATGATATGATGGAACTTGTTATTGACCAGCTTAAAGCAAGATACAGAATTCAGGCTCAGAAGAAGGTTCGTAATTTCCCGTTCCTTATGGGACAAGGAGTGTGGATTGACTCCGATAAGCTTAAACCAGATGACGAGGTAGGAGAGGTTCTCAAGCACGGCACACTTTCTGTTGGATTTATCGGACTGGCAGAGTGCCTTAAATCTCTTATCGGTGTTCATCACGGCGAATCTGAGGAAGCTCGTGAGCTTGGCTTGGAAATTGTAACCCATATGAGAGAAAGAATGGACGAAGAGAGCAAGAGAACAGGAATGAACTTCACTCTTCTTGCAACTCCTGCTGAAGGGCTTTCGGGCAGATTTGTTAATATCGATAAAATAAAATACGGTGTTATCGAGGGTGTTACCGACAGAGAGTACTATACGAATTCTTTCCATGTTCCCGTTTATTACAATATCAGTGCATTTGAAAAAATAAAGATTGAAGCTCCTTATCATGCTCTTACAAATGCAGGACATATCAGTTATATTGAGCTTGACGGCGACCCGTTAAAGAATATTGACGCATTTGAAAAGGTTGTCCGTTGTATGAAAGAATCGGGAATAGGTTATGGTTCTATCAACCATCCTGTTGACCGTGACCCTGTATGCGGATATACGGGTATTATTGATGACGTTTGTCCTAAGTGCGGAAGACACGAGGGCGACGGCAAGCAGCATTTTGAAAGAATAAGAAGAATTACGGGTTACCTCGTAGGTACTCTTGACAGATTTAACGACGCCAAAAAAGCTGAAGAACGCGATAGAGTAAAGCACTCGATCACAGAATAATTATTAAAAATAAAGTTTCAGGGCAACTGCTGTTTCGGTGTTGCCCTTGACTTTGTTTATGGGGTGATGGATTTGGAAATCAGGATAGCAGGAACAGCAAACGATTCTATTGTTGACGGACCGGGAATAAGATTTACAATTTTTGTTCAGGGTTGTCCTCATCATTGCAAAGGATGTCATAACCCTCAGACTCACCCTTATGATGGCGGAACGGTGACAGATACGGATACATTGCTGAAAAAAGCTCTGTCAAACCCTCTTCTTGACGGTGTTACATTTAGCGGAGGGGAGCCTTTTGTGTATGCAAAACAACTGGCATATCTTGCAAAACAGCTTAAAGAACATAACCTTAACATTGTGACATATACGGGGTATACTTTTGAAAGACTTCTTACAGAAGCTAATAAAGAAAACGGATTTATGGAACTTCTCTCTCAGACGGATATTCTTATTGACGGACCGTACATCGAAGAACAGCGCTCTCTTTTGCTTTTGTTCAGAGGAAGTACAAATCAGCGTATCCTTGATGTCAAGAAGAGCCTTGAAAACAAATCTCCTGTAATAATGCCGTTGGATAATCAGTGATATTTTGGAGGTGTGACTTTATCAAACCTTTTAAAAGACTATTTTGCTGTATTCTTTTTGCTGTAATGCTATTATCCTTTACAGCCTGCGGAAAGAATAAAAACGGAACAGGCTACCTTTTCAGATATGACCTTTCCGCAGATCCTAAAAATCTAGACCCTCAGGTAGCTGTTGATACCGCATCGCTTATCGTAATAAGAAATATCTATACGGGGCTTTTTACCGTATCGGAAAACGGAGCGATAGAAAACGCTCTTGCATTTGACTATATTGTATCCGATGACGGTCTTGTCTATGATATAACTATCCGTGATGATAATTACTGGGCAAATGCCGACAGTAAAAAGGAACAGATAAGAGTTACCGCAAAGGATTTTGAATATGCTTTCAAAAGAATTTTTAATCCGCATATTTCTTCGCCTTATAAAAACAACTTTATCTGTATAAAAAATGCCCAGAAGATTATAAGCGGTGAGCTTGATTATTCTGAACTCGGAGTAACGGCAATATCGGATTTTTCACTCAGAATTGAACTCGACTATCCCAATGCCGATTTTCTTTCACTTTTAACGACAACTCCTGCGATGCCGTGTAATTCGTCAATGTTTTTATCGACAAAGGGAAAATATGGTCTCGACCCTGAAAACACATACAGTAACGGACCTTTTTATGTTAAGCAATGGGAATACGACCCTTACGGAAAAAATAATTATCTTATTCTGAGAAAGAATAAGAAATATTCCGATAAAGATGAAATCTCTCCTTCAAGCCTTAATTTTTTTATAAAAAAGAATAATTCGGAGAGAGTTTCGGATTTTGAAAAAGAAAATACTGACTGCATTATTGTAAGTGGTTCAGATAAGCTTGTTGAAAATAAAAAATATATACAAACAGAGTATAAATCCAAAACTTTAGGAATAATTGTCAATACCGAAGACAAGTATTTCTCTCAAAAGGATTTCAGGGAAGCTCTTTGCAAGTCTGTTGACAGACAACTTTTTGAAAGCGAAATCGGTCATGGAAGAAGTCCCGCTTATGCAATAGTACCTCCGGCTGTTAATATCCTTAATAAGAGTTATAG
>CALZLD010000030.1 GCA_945788225.1 uncultured Clostridia bacterium | reverse complement strand
CAAGAGTGTCCATATTCGGAGAACGGTTGACAAAGCCTTTTACGCCGTTTATAAAGAACTTCTGATTGATAATTATTACCGCCGTAGCAAGCAAAAGCTGTAAAAGGGCAAGGGCGATGTGGTTTTCCTCAAAAAATTCGGGGACCTTGAAGCCTGCCATCGTGTGCCCCATAGAAAAATACATAAGCGGAAGCAAAAATATAAGAGAGAATATAAATCTCGTCACAAGAGTTTTAAATTCAGAATTTGTTTCCTCTTTTTCAGAAGTTTTCTTTTTTTCGCCCTTTATTCTTGCCGTATAACCTGCTTTTTCTACCGCAGATATAATCTCTATGTCCGAAGCGTCACCCTCTGTTATCATCGTATTAGTCAGAAGATTTACACTGCAGGAGCTGACATTTTTCAGCGAAGATACCGCCTTTTCAACCCTTGCACTGCACGAAGCGCAGGTCATTCCGCCCACTTCAAAGACCTTTTTCAAAAAATCATCTCTTTTCAAAATCTATACAATTATAGTGTACTTTATCCAAGGATATTTGTCAAGTTTAAAAAATTGCGTTTGCTATTGAAAAATATCCGCTTTGGTGATATAATATAGTGTAATGCTTTTTTGATTATTTTAACGAGGTGACTATATACTTATGCACGGAAATGTAATCTTTCCCCTGCCGTTGCCTGTTCATATCGCATTCGGCGTTTTAGGGACAATATTTTTCATAGCAATGTACGCAAAGAAAAAGTCGTTCTATTATCTTCTCCTTTCGGCTTCAATGGCGTCAACCTTTCTTATCTATCTTTGCACAACAAAGCTTTCACGCTCGATTTTAGGAATAGAAGAACTTGTTCTCTATATCCTGATACTTGTGTTTATGTTTATAGACCGACAGAAAGCCAAAAAGAAAGAAAAAGAACAGCAAGGGGCAACAGAGAATGAAGATAGTAATTCTTGAAGAAAATGCAATAAATAACAACGACCTTTGCCTTGACGGTCTTAAAGCTCTGGGTGAAGTCGTGTCGTACGGAGTAACTCCCCCCGAAAAGATAGTTGAATATATCGGCGACGCCGAAGTTGTTCTTTGCAATAAAGCGAATATAACAAGAGAAGTTATGCTCGCCTGCAAAAATCTCAGATACATCGGCGAATGTGCAACGGGATATAATAACATTGACATAAAAGCGGCGGCGGAGCTTGGCATAACGGTAACAAACGCAGGGCAATATTCCACTATGGCTGTTGCTCAGCATGTTTTTGCGTTTATCGCCGAGCATTTTTCAAAGATAGGGGAATACTCCTCCTCCGTTAAAAACGGCGACTGGATAAAATCCGAAAGCTTTGTCTACTATCTTTCTCCCACAGAAGAGCTTTTCGGCAAAACAATGGGCATAATAGGCTTTGGAAGTATCGGCAAGGCTGTTGCAAAAATAGCCGACGCTTTCGGAATGAAAGTTTTGGTTTCAACAAGAACAGTCCCTGAAAAAGATTTGTACCCCTATGAATTTGTAGAGAGAAACGAGCTTTTTTCCCGTTCGGACATTATCTCCTTACATTGTCCTCTCACTGACGAAACAAAGAACATTATCAATAAACAAAGCCTTTCCTTAATGAAAAGCACCGCCCTTCTGATAAACACCTCCCGTGGCGGAACAGTCGTTGAAAAGGACCTTGCCGACGCTTTGAACAATGAAAAAATCGGCGGTGCGGCTGTCGATGTTGTCGCAACAGAGCCTATGCTTCCCGACAACCCACTCTTAACGGCAAAGAATATCATTATCACTCCGCATATTGCGTGGGCGCCAAGACAGACAAGAGAAAGGCTCCTCTCGATTGTGACGGAAAACCTCAGAGCGTGGCTTGACGGCAAGCCGAAAAATAAAGTAAACTAACCCTTTTGAAAGGAAAAGTTATATGTCAAAGATTTCAGAAAAAAAGAGAATAGTATTTAAAATAGGCACATCTACCCTCACTCACCGCACGGGTATGCTCAACATAAGGCGAGTTGAAAATCTTGTCAAGGTCCTTGCGGATGTTAAAAATCAAGGGCACGAGGTCATCATCGTCACTTCGGGAGCGGTAGGTCTCGGTTGCGCAAAGTTAGGGCTTAAAGAGCGTCCCTCCGATACCCCCTCAAAGCAGGCGGCGGCGGCTGTGGGACAATGCCAGCTTATGTATCTTTATGACAAGAATTTTTCCGAATACAACATTCCCGTTGCGCAGATGCTCCTTACAAAATACATCATCGAGCCGACAAGAAGACAGAATGTTGTCAATACAATGACAAAGCTTCTTGAGCAGGGCGTTATTCCCATCGTCAACGAAAACGATGTCGTTGCCATTGACGAGCTTGAACTCGAAGTGGGCGAAAACGACTCGCTTGCCGCTATTGTCGGAACAATCGCAGGAGCGGACCTTATCGTTATTCTTTCGGACATTGACGGTCTTTATGACGGCGACCCGAGAAAAAATCCCGAAGCAAAGCTTATCCCCGTTGTTGAAGAAATAACCGACGAGATACGCAATGTTGCGGGCGGAGCGGGAACAATGCACGGTACGGGCGGAATGATAACAAAAATCAACGCGGCGCAGATAGCAAACGACGCAGGCATTGATATGGTCATTATGAACGGCAAGAACCCCTTAAAAATTTACGAACTTTTTGAAGATATCCCGACGGGAACGGTTTTCAAGGCAAAGGAGGTAAAGTGATGAGCTATATTGAAGAGCTTGGCAAAAAGGCAAAAAAAGCCTCGGTAGAAATTGCCTCTGCCTCCACCGAGCAGAAAAACAAAGCGCTCCGATTTATCGCGGACGCTTTAAGAGAAAACAAGCAGAAAATTCTTGACGAGAATAAAAAAGACATAGAAAACGCAAAGCAGAACGGCATAAGCGATGTTATGACCGACCGCCTTATGCTCAACGAAAAGCGTATTGACAGCATTGCGGACGCTGTCGTTGCTCTCACCTCTCTTGCGGACCCCGTAGGAGAAGTGATTTCCGGACACACTCATCAGAACGGAATGAAAATCGAGCGAGTACGAGTACCTCTCGGCGTTATCGGAATAATATACGAGTCAAGACCTAATGTCACGGTCGACGCCGCCGCGCTTTGCATAAAAGCAGGAAACGCGGTAATCTTACGCGGAGGAAAAGAAGCGATAAACTCAAACAAATGCCTTGTTGGGATAATGCGTGAAGCAATCGCAAAATCGGGGCTTTCTATGGATATTGTCGATGTTATTACAGACACTTCTCACGAAACGGCAAATGAATTTATGCGTTGCAACAAATATGTTGATGTTCTTATTCCGAGAGGAAGCGCAAGGCTGATAAGCGCCTGCGTTCAGAACGCTACTGTGCCCGTCATCGAAACGGGAACGGGCAACTGTCATATCTTTATCGACGAAACCGCCGATATCGAAAAGGCAATAGAAATCACCGACAACGGAAAAACTCAGCGTCCGTCCGTATGCAACGCCGTTGAAAGTCTGGTTGTCCACAAGAATATTGCAGAGAAAATTCTCCCTCTCATAAAAGCAAAGCTTGACGAGCATAATGTGGAGATAAGAGGATGTGAAAGAACTCTTGCAATACTCGGAAAAAGCGATAAGGTAGTTCCTGCGACAGAAGAGGACTACTACACCGAATTTCTCGATTATATCATCTCCTGCAAAATAGTTGACAGCCTTGACGAAGCGATAGAGCATATCTCGGAGCATACCACGCACCATTCGGAATGTATCGTTACCGAAAGCTTTTCAAATGCAGAAAAGTTTTTGAACAGCATTGACGCCGCCGCAGTTTATGTAAACGCGTCAACAAGATTTACCGACGGCGAGGTGTTCGGGCTCGGTGCAGAGATAGGCATTTCAACGCAGAAGCTCCACGCAAGAGGACCTATGGGACTTCGCGAGCTTACAACCATAAAATACCTCATACGCGGAAACGGTCAGATAAGATAAGGAGCAAAGAATGAGCATATTTGACAGTAAAAAGAAAAAAAGTGAAAATACAGACGGCTTTTTTGATTATGACCAATACATATCAGAAAAAAAGCCGAATGATAAATCAAACGAAAAGCCAAAGGACAAATCGGAAAAGGCTGACAAAAAGATTGACAAACCCGTTGCGGACAACAAAGCGCCTGAAAATGCAGAAGCAAAGTCCGAAAACAAGGCGGATAAAATCATAGAGGAGCTTGCCGAAAAAAAGGCGCTAGAAAACGCTCCCAAAAAGGAAGAAACAAAAGCAGAACCCGCTCCCGTAAAAGAGGATAAAAAAGAAGAACCTGTCACGGCGAAAGAGCCTTCGGACGAAGAAAAAAAGCGCCTTGAAAACGAAAAGGAAGAACATCCCATAGAAGAAATGGTAGAGGGCGCACCCGAAAAAGAAATCATCTCCGTTTCTGTAGAGGATATAAAATCAACTTTTCGCAAAATGGATGTCCCCAAAAAGAAAGAGGAACAGAAAGAAAAACCAAAAAAGAATGTTAAAAAGAGCGTAAAGCCCGAAAAACCAAAGGCAGAAAAAGCTGAAAAGAATGAGAAGCACGAAAAGTCAAAAAAGACCGAGGAAGCCTTTGACGAGCTGAAAAATGTTTTTGACAGCGCGCTTGACGAAGATATAAATGAAATTGCCGAATTTTCATCAGAACCTGAAGCAAGCGAGCCTATCGTTAAAAAATCCTTCAAGAGAAACGCATATCTTGCGATAGGCGTGGTAGTTTCTGTACTTGCGCTCATAGGTTTTGTTTCGGCGGTTATGGGAATAACAAGCATCGCCGAGCGCATTGCGAACAACACCCGTCAGAAAGAAGAATTCCAGTCGATAGTATATCCTCTTGTAATAACCGATATACCCGAATTTGAAGATGTTACACAGCTTTCAACAGACAGTATGCTCAACGCAGCGATATGGGATATTCTTCTTCACGGCGACACCGACAAATACTCGGAAAGCTTTGAAAATATCACTATTCCCCAGGCCGATGTCGAGCTTCACGCAACAAAGCTTTTCGGAACAAAGCTCACCTTTAAGCACAGGGATATAGGAGATAATATCCTGACATTCTATTACGACAGCGAAACAAAATCCTATATTGTGCCTCTTACACCCGATTATTTTTCATATTCGCCCGTTATCAAGAATGTCACAAAGAACGGCGATGTTTACAGCGTTACTGTCGGATACCTTGCTCCGTCGCCGTCCTGGATTGAAGAACGCGACAAAGCTTCGGCTCTGCCTGAAAAATATGTTGAAATGAACCTTCGCAAAAGCGGCGACAGCTACATCGTTATTTCCTGCAAACAGATAAACGGCTTTGAAATAAGGGAGAACGGACTTTAATATGATAATTACAGTTATAGGCTTGGGACTTATAGGCGGTTCGTTCTGTAAGACTATAAAGCAGAAAACAAATCACACCTGCTTAGGCGTCGACCTTTCCCCAGATGTGATAAAGAAAGCTGTCGGGGAGGGCGCTATTGACGGCGAATGTAAAGATTTATCGGTATCCGATATAACGATAGTCTGCCTTTACCCCGAGGCAACCGTTGACTTTATACTCAACAACAAAAACAGCTTTAAAAAGGGCAGTATCGTTGCCGACGCCTGCGGAATAAAAGAGTATATCGTGTCCGCGGTGAAAGCTCCGCTGAAAGAGTGCGGAGTGACCTTTATCGGCGCGCACCCTATGGCAGGCAGAGAATTTTCGGGTTTCGACTACTCTTTGCCGAACCTTTATGAAAAGGCAAGCTTTATTATGACTCCCGAGGACGCTCCCGAAGAGGATGTTGAAAAGCTCCGCAAATTAGCGCTTGACATAGGCTTTCGCAAGGTGGTCTCAACTACTCCCCGTGAGCACGATGAAATTATCGCATACACCTCACAGCTTGCGCATATTGTATCGTCTGCTTACATAAAAAGCCCCACTCTTCAGAAAGAAGTCGGCTTTTCGGCAGGAAGCTTCAAGGACCTCACAAGAGTTGCAAAGCTCAACGAGGATATGTGGACTTCGCTCTTTCTCAAAAACCGCGAACCCCTTATTTTTGAGATAAAAGCGATTTCAGAGCGCCTTGACGAATATCTTTCGGCGCTTGAAAGTGAAGACGAAAACCGTCTTAAAGAGCTTTTGCGCGACGGAAGAATTCTCAAAGAAAAATCTCTTGACAGAAATAATTAAAATAACCGCTTGTCGTCTTGTCGGCAGGCGGTTTGTTCTTTTTGTTTTACGCTCTACATATAATGTAAAAAAACATTGTTGCGGAGTGATTGAATTGAGCGAAAAATCAAAACATTCGGATTATTTTTCGGACGGAATTTGCGACAGAGCCGTTATTTTAGGCAGATATATCATTGAAAACAAAGCAACCGTGAGGTCTTGCGCCGAACATTTTTCAAAAGAACTCGGCATAAGCAAATCAACGGTACATAAGGATATCTCGGAACGGCTCCCTAAGATTTCGCCCTCTTTATATCCCAAGGTGAAAGAGATAATCGAAGAAAACAAGCGTGAACGGCACATAAGGGGCGGTCTTGCAACAAAGCATAAGTACGAGGAGCTTTCAAAAGCGAAAAATCAAGCGTAACAAAAATCAAATCATCGTATAAAAATATGTAAGGGTACCGAGCAACAAAACTCGATACCCTTATTGTTATGTCAAAGACGGTTTGGTTTTTATCTGTTATTTCCAAAGAAGAACAACGCTACTGTTCCGGGGCCCGAATGTGCTCCGATAACGGGACCTATGTGGTTTATAATAAACTTTTTGACATTGTATCTCTTGCTGATAATATCGCGGACATACACCGCGTCCTCATAGCAGTCACCGTGGCTTATGCCAATCGTTATGTCCTCGGTATGCTCGCCTATACGCTCCGCCATACCGTCAACAAGTCCCATAAGCGACTGTCGTCTTCCTCTTACCTTTCCTATGGGGACAAGGTGACCTTCATTGTCAACATGCAGGACAGGCTTTATTCCGAGAATTGAGCCTGCTATCTGCGTTGCTTTTGAAACTCTTCCCCCACGATAAAGATAAACAAGGTCGTCAACGGTGAACATATGAACAACATTCAGCTTGTTGTTTTCGCACCACTCCGTCACTTCGTCGATGTCCTTGCCATCCGCTTGCATAAGTGCGGCTGTATAGACGAACAAGCCTTCTCCCATCGAGGCGCAGAGCGAATCGACGATATTAATCTTTCTGTCGGGATATTCGTCAAGCAAGGTCTCTTTTGCAAGAATTGCGCTGTTGTGCGTTCCGCTAAGTCCCGATGAAAAGCAGATATAGAGAATATCCTTACCCTTTTCAAGCACCTCGCCGAACACCTTAATAAACTGGTCGGGCGTTGCCTGAGATGTCGCCGTAACAGAGCCTGCTCTCATCTTATCATAAAAATCACGGATAGAAAGCGGATTGCTGCTTTCATCAAAATGCTCCCCGTCAATCATAAAAGGAAATCTTATGATGCCTATGTTGTACTGCTCTATGATGTGGTTAGGCAAATCACAGCCCGAGTCTGAAAAAATTACATAATTTTCGCTCATATCTGTCCTCCTTGTGGAGTATTTTTATATGCTTCTTATATTATATCACAGATATAGCCAAATTACAACATCTTTTTACTGCGTCACTTCTCCGAGTATGAGTGTAAGTTCTTTTTCCGCTCCGTTTCTGAAAACTTTTACCGTCAGAGTATCATTCGGCTTGAAATTATTCTTGACAGCGTTGAGCTGTGTCATTGTTGAAATTTCTTTGCCGTCCGCTCCGATGATTATATCGCCGACCTTTATTCCCGCATTTGAAGCAGGCGAATTTTCCATTATCTGAGCGACATAAACGCCCTTTTTCATATTGTAGTAATATGCGGTTCTCTCGTCTATATCAAAGCCTGTTATGCCGATAAGCGGTCTGCCCGTAACATATCCGTTGTTGATAAGCTCGTCGATTATGGGAACAGCCTCGTTTATGGGTATTGCAAAGCCCATACCCTCGGCAACAGTCGTAACGATTTTCGCACTGCTTATTCCCACAACCTGACCGCAGGAGTTAACAAGCGCACCGCCTGAATTTCCGCCGTTTATTGCAGCGTCGGTCTGAATAAGATTCAGTGTTTTGTCCTCTATCGTAAGCTCTCTGTTAAGTCCCGAAATAATTCCGCTTGTCACAGTGCTGTAAAACTCAAATCCCAACGGGTTTCCGACAACTATCGCCGTTTCTCCCACAACAAGACTGTCCGAATCGCCGAATTCTGCGGGGATAAGCTTTTCATCAGCCGATATTTTCAAAACGGCAATATCGGTCTGCGAGTCTACGCCGATAATTTCCGCGTCATACTCATTCTGACTTTCAAGAAGAATGGTAACAGAAACCGCGTCCTCGACAACATGAGCATTTGTGACGATATATCCGTCGTCAGACATAATTATGCCAGAGCCCGTTGCCTTGCCGTTTTTCAGCGTTGACGATACTCCCACAACCGAGGGAGTAACCTTCTCGACAATTTCGGGTATCGTCATCGCCTCTTTTCTTGACGCAACCGATATAATGCTTTTCAGCTCGTCGCTGCTGACAGAATTTTTCTCTGCCGTTTTGCCTATATCGCCGTCCTGTGTTTGCGACACTGTACTGCTTGAATGCGCTTCGTCCTTCGCCGACGAATTCTTTTCTGAAAAATCAGAATAAATTTTATATCCGGATATTGAAGCGGCAGATATCGCAACAACGCACGCCACAGCCGCCAGTGCCCTTAAAAAATGGTGTTTCTTCTTCGGCTTATCGTCATAGTCCGAAGGATAATAGGAAATCTCGTTATAGTTCTTATCTTTATCGTAATAATTGTAAGCCATAAAACCTTCTCCTTTTCTACAGTATAATATGTCAATCAATTTTTTCTATTCCGTTCCCTATGTATATAATTTTACCCTTTTTTGTGATAATTTTATGATACAAATTTGAAAACGGCAAAAAAACAAAACCACCGTTCTGTGAAGAACGGCGGTTTTGCTCAAAATTAAAGAAGAAAAGGAATATAAGTTATCATAAATAATAGTTAATTAATCAATTTCAAAGGTTTCAATAACCTTAATGTCAGAAATCCTTGCCGAAACAATTCTGCCGTCGGACACAGCATAAAGAGTGTCGTCGATTATAACAGAACGCCTGAACTCGTATTTCTTGCTGAGGTCGGTATATTCTATACTTCCCAGAGCGGAAAATCCTTCGCCCGATTTATACGAAAATACATAATAAAGATTGCTGTTTCCGTATGTATCGCTCTTAACGGTCGGTATTCCTATGATACCGTTTTTGCTGTCTATCAGCAAAGCTCTCAGGTCAAGCTTTCCGCCTGAAAGTGCCGCCGATAAAACGCCCTTCGCTTCGATTGAAGAAACTTCCTCAAAATTTATGCCGTCGGCGGTCGAGTACATAGTAAGAACTATGCCCTCAGCCTTGCCGTTTTCATCTGTCTTTGCAGATATTCCAAGAAATTCGGTATCGGTGCATTTATAAAGGTACACTGATTTATCAGAAACCGCAACGGGAACATTTTCGCTTCCGTCAAGAGTAACCTCATAAGGTTCATTCTCACCCGGTACGATAATGTAAGCCTTGTTGCCCTTGAATTCAACCGCGCTGATATTCTTTCCTGCGCAAAGACCGTTAAGACTCATAGCAGGGATAAGGTTTTCGTCAAGAACGCTTATTGAAACGCCGTTTTTAGAGCCGTCAGCCGCAACCGACGATGTAGATATTCTTATCGTTCCGTTATATTCGTCAATAGAAGTCACTTCGGACCATTGTCCGTCGACTGTCGCAACTATCGGAGCAATAACATCTCCCGCTGAAAGAGCAAACTTAGCGATAAAAGCGCTGCCTGATGAATTTCCTGCAACATAAACCGAATTATCGGTGAAATAAGCTGATTTTCCGTTTGCAAGAACAACCTTTATCGACCTGAACGGGCTTGCCTTTTCAATGTCAAGTCCTGCTACTATCGTGTAGTTGTTGCTTGCCTTTGCAGGAATACTTATATCGGTTGCGCCCACATAGTTCTTACCGTCATCGGTATAGTATGCGGGAATGTAGCTGTCAAGGTCCTCTTCGCTGTCAAGAGGCTTTGTTCTGAAATTTGAATAATTTGAAACAACATAGAGAACAGAGCCGTTCATCGAGGATGAAATATAAGCGCCGTTCTGCTTGTATGTGTTTTCAAGCTTAACATTCGTTTTGTCTGCAATATTGTAAATGTCAATAACGGTATTGTTTTGTGTTACCGTTTCGGGCAGAGAAGGTGCCGTTGTCGTTTCAGCGCTACTATCGGCAGTGCCGCTCTCACCCGTTGCCGCAACTTCGTTTCCTGCGGTATAGGGGACCTCTACGGTATTGTTTGAAACAACGATAAGTCTGTTGCCTGCAATATACATTCCAACGGGAGCTTTCTCGGCGTTTTCTATCTTTATGAGTTCGGTCATCGAGCCGTTCTCAGCCGAAATAACATTCAGCGCTCCGTTTAAAATGCAGTAAAGGTTTTTGCCATCGGTAACGGTGATATCCTCAGCCGTTCTGCCGAAGGTCTTTATAAGGTAATCCCTGCTGCCGTATTCTTCTATCTCTGTGACATCGGGATAAACAGTATCGTTTGAAATCTCTCCCCAGCCTATTCCGTCATCCGCGGGATTATTTATTATGGTATCCTGGATAACGCTGTAAACATCGTGATAATCGCTCACTTTGTGCCCCTGAATATATTCGGGGTTAGTAACAGCCGGACGGTTGTTGTTTTGTATAACAGCCGTAACTCCGCAGCTCAATGCGATACAAGCCGCAACAGCCGCTGCTGACCTTATTGCTACCGCCCTGTTCTTCGATTTTATGCCTGCGGACGACATCTTTATCTCTTTTCTGTTCTTTTCCGCTGTTTTCTCTTTAAGCATAACTGCAATGTTTTCGGGCGACAAGCGCTCGGGAATCTCTGCTTCCTCTATAAGCATTTTTACCTGTTCGTCAAAGCCCATAGTTCTCTACCTCCCTTCCTGTTCAGCTATCAGTCGGTCACGGAGTTTAAGTTTCGCTCTCGAAAGCTGTGAGCGTATCGTTGCCGCTTTACTGTTGCAAAGCTTTGCTATTTCGTCGCTCTTATAGCCCCCGACTATGCTGAGAGATAATACAAGTCTTTCGTTCTCGTCAAGTTCGCTTATTGCTTCCAGTATTTCAACACCGTCAAAGCTGTTGTCCCTGCTCTCCTGTTCTACCTCGGAGATATCCTGCGTGTTGTCGGTTATATAATCCTTCTGCTTTCTTTTTATCTTTGTCATAAGGATTTTGACTATCCACGCTTTAAATGCATTTTCATCTTTGAGCTTTTTTATGGAAGTAAATGCGTCCAGTACGGCGTCGCTCACGGCGTCCGCCGCGTCGTCGCTGTTTCTTAAATTGCAAAGAGCAATGCGGTATAGGTCTTTATATACTGAGGAATACAGCTCTGCGAAAGCGTCTGCGTCGCCGTTCCTCGCTCTTTTCACACAAACGGAAAAGTCGTTGTTCATTCTATCACCTCGAATGTCTGTGCGGAAAATGTTCCGTTTTACATCACTAAGTGATATTATACCACATTTTTCTCTCACATAAAAGACCTGTCACTCAATTAGTGTTATAAAAGAGCCTTTTTGTTGCAACAAAAATTCAACTTTGTCACATCTCACAAATACAACTTGCAACAATTTGTATTTATTGTGCGATTTTGCCGTCACAAATCCTTATTATGCGCTTTGCTCTGTTTGCAATAGCGTTATCGTGGGTGATAATTATTACAGTTTTTCCCTCTTTGTTGAGCTCCGAGAGAAAATTCATTACCTCTCTGCCCGAATTGCTGTCAAGGCTCCCCGTTGGCTCGTCCGCAAGAATAATACGCGGTCTTGCCGCCAAGGCTCTCGCTATCGCAACGCGTTGTTGCTGACCGCCCGAAAGCTCCGACGGGCGATGGTTCATTCTCTTTTCAAGAAATACCCGTTTAAGAGCGTTCTCGGCAAGGTATCTTCTCTCATCGCGCGGAATTTTTCTGTATAAAAGCGGCAGTTCAACATTTTCAATAGCTGAAAGCTCCCCTATGAGATTGAACCCCTGAAAGATAAAGCCTATCTTTTCGTTGCGAATTTCTGAAAGCTCGCGGTCGTTCATCGAAAAAACATTTCTGCCGTCTAAATAGTATTCTCCACCGTCGGGCAAGTCAAGGCACCCTAACATATTCATCAGCGTGGATTTTCCCGAGCCTGATGTCCCCACCACCGATATGAATTCGCCCTCCTCAACCGTCAATGAAATATCATCGAGTGCGTTGACAACTCCGCCGCCGCAGACATATTTTTTTCTTATGCCGTTCATTTCTATCAAAGACATTGCATCCTCCCCCAAAAACTTGAAAATCATATTTAAAAGTGATATATTTAATATTGTGCAGATTGCACGATTATATACTCTTAGGAGGGAGAAAAATGAGCACAGTTCTTGAAGTGAAGGAGCTTTCAAAGAAGTATCCCAAGGCAGAAAAATTTGCCGCCGACAAGGTTTCTTTTTCTGTTGACGAAGGCGATATCTTCGCTCTTATCGGCTCAAACGGAGCAGGCAAGACCACAACGATAAGAATGATAGCTACTCTTCTCAGCCCCACATCGGGCGACGCTGTTGTTGACGGCAACAGTATTCTCACCGCACCTGCAAAGGTCAGGGAATGTATTACATATCTTCCCGATGAAGCGGGAGCGTACAAAACAATGACGGGATACGACTACCTTAAATTTATGGGCGGTCTTTTCTCGGACGACGCAGAAACAATCAAAAAGTATATTGCCAAGGCAGAGGCAATATGCGGTCTCGGCGACAGGTTAAAGGACAAGATAGGTTCTTATTCAAGGGGGATGATAAGAAAGCTTCTTCTTGCCCGCGCCGTTATGACATCGCCAAAGCTTGCCATTCTTGATGAGCCTACATCGGGACTTGATGTTATCAACGCGCTTGAAATCAGAAATATGATAAAGTCTCTGGCTTCTCAGGGAATGTCGTTTCTCATTTCATCGCACAATATGCTTGAAATTGAATATGTTTCAACAAAAATCGGCATAATATCAGGAGGAAAGCTTCTTGTGACAGGCTCCGCCAATGAGCTAAAAGAGCGTTACAATGCCGAAAACCTTGAAGAAGTCTTTGAAAGGGTGGTGAAGAGTAATGAAGTTCTTTAATCTGCTCAAAAAAGAAATATCCGAGCTTTTCACAAAGCAAACCATCGTTTCAATGGTATTCACGGTCGCTTTGCTTATTGCAATGGGCCAGCTTGTGAACAGCAGTATGCAGAAAGCTATCTTCTCAACCGATATCACCATCATCGACTGCGACAACACGGAATTTACGGGTGAAATAATATCAAAACTGAGTGAAAACGGATTTAATGTCAATCTTGTGCCGTCCGATACCGCTTCCGATAACATTTCCTCAGAGATGAAAAAAATCGGGGCGGACGAGGCTATAATTATTCCGCAAGGCTTTACCGATACTATATTAAAGGATAAAAAGCCTGCCGCAATAAAATCCGTCTGCACAATGAAGAGTACCACTTCGGTTTCTTCAACAATGTCCGGCGCGGCAGTTGCAGACGCTTCCTCCGCAATAACTAAGCTTGTCAAAGAAAAGCTTTATGCCGATTTCGGCGTATTGCCCGAAGAAAGCGAATTTGCAAATTCCGCCGTTGAAATAGAAAGCGTTACAATAGCGGGCGACAGAACGGCAAACGCTTCCGTTGAAGCGATTTCATCGGTGACAATGATGAGAAATATGATAGTCCTTATGATGATATTCATTCTCGTGCTTTTCGCCTCGCAGATGATTATAACCGCAATAGCGACAGAAAAAATCGACAAAACTCTTGAAACGCTTCTTTCAACGCCCGTTTCACGAATGACTATTATTCTTTCAAAGATGACCGCCGCCGCACTCGTTTCCATTATAAATGCTGTTGCATATATGATAGGTTTCAGCGGATATATGTCGGGCTTTTCGGCAGGAATGTCCGCAGAAGAGGTCGGCAATATGGTATCATCGGGCGGTGTTGACATAACAGAGGCTATTGAGGCTTTAAACTTCGGCTTTAACGCTGTGGACTTCGTTCTTATCGGTTTGCAGATGTTTGTGACAATACTCATCGCGCTTTCGATTTCGATTATCCTCGGCGCGCTCGCAAAGGACGCAAAATCCACTCAGACGCTTATAATGCCCATTATGATAGCAATTATGCTTCCCTTTATCATAACGCTCTTAGGCGGTTCGCCCGATGAAATGTCAATGCCCGTGAACATTCTCATTTCGGCAATTCCGTTCACACATACCTTCCGCGCTATTGATTATATCGCATTCGGAAATATGACTGCATACTGGCTGGGCCTTGCCTATCAGATAGTTTTCCTCGCGGTATGTATGGCTCTTGCCGTGAGAATTTTCACAACCGACAAAATATTTACCGTTTCTCTTAACTTCTCACGCAAAAAGCAAGCACATACTCCCGAAAATTAGCATAACAAAAACGCTCCGAAGATTTTTTCTTCGGAGCGTTATTTTTTTTATTTAGTCGTCGATTTTTACAATCCAGTTGTGTTCGTCAGGCAGCTTGCCGTACTGAATACCTGTCATTGTGTCATAGAGCTTCTGCGAGATAGGACCTATCTTGTTGTCGTTGATCTCCATAACAAGGTCGCCCCATTTAAGATGTCCGACGGGAGAGATAACAGCGGCTGTACCTGTTCCGAATGCCTCGTTGAGCTTTCCTGCCTTGTAAGCCTCTGCGATTTCTTCAATGGTAATTCTTCTTTCGGTTACCTTCATACCCCACGATTTGCAAAGCTCGATAGTTGACTTTCTTGTGATTCCGGGGAGTATTGAGCCGACAAGTTCTGGAGTGAGAACCTCGCCGTCAACTACAAAGAACATATTCATAGCGCCGACTTCTTCGATGTATTTCTTTTCAACACCGTCAAGCCAGAGCACCTGAGAATAGTTCTGCTTGTGCGCTTCGTCCTGACCGATAAGCGATGCGGCATAGTTTCCGCCCGTCTTTGCAAAGCCCATACCGCCCTTTACTGCGCGGACATATTTTTCTTCAACATAGATTGAAACGGGGTTAAGTCCTGTCGAGTAGTACGCTCCCGAAGGGGAAAGAATGATGATGAACTTGTATTCGTCACCGGGGCGAACGCCCAAGAACGGGTCGCACGCGATGATGAAAGGTCTTATGTAAAGCGAAGCGCCGTCTGTATGAGGAACCCAGTCCTTTTCGATTTTGAGAAGCTCTTTGAGTGCATAAAGCGCAAATTCTTCGTCAATCGCAGGAATAACAAGTCTCTCATTAGAAACATTAAGGCGCTTGAAGTTTTCCTG
>CALZLD010000029.1 GCA_945788225.1 uncultured Clostridia bacterium | reverse complement strand
ATTCGCAAAGTTCTTCAAGTCTTGCAAAATAGTCCTTGCAGCTCTGCGGAAGCTCATCAAAGCTCTTGCAGTCTGAAATATCCTCGTCAAAGCCCTTGATGTCCTCATAAACGGGCGTGCAACCCTCAAGCTCTTCAAGAGTAGCTGGGAAGTCCCTGATGATTGTGCCGTCAGGCTTTTTGTAAGCAACGCAGACTTTAAGGTACTCAAAGCCGTTGAGAACATCAAGCTTATTAACGGCAAGTCCCGTAAGACCGTTTACTCTTACCGCGTGACGAAGAATAACGCTGTCAAACCAGCCTGTTCTTCTCGGTCTGCCCGTTGTCGCTCCGAATTCGCGTCCTCTCTGACGGATTTCCTCGCCCACTTCGTCGTTAAGCTCCGTCGGGAACGGACCTGCGCCAACTCTTGTTGTGTAAGCCTTTGCAACGCCGATTACATTTGTAATGACCTTGGGGCCGACTCCTGTTCCGGTACATACTCCTGCCGAAAGGGGATGTGAAGATGTTACATAGGGGTATGTGCCGAAGTCGATGTCAAGCAATGTTCCCTGAGCGCCCTCAAAGAGAATTTTCTTGTCTGCCTTTGCGGCTTCGTATGTAAGAACAGAAACATCGTCAACATACTTTGCAAGCCTTTTGCCGTATTCGTTGTACTCTGCGATGACAGCGTCAACATCGATAGCGTCGGCATTGTATACCTTTGTGATAATGTCGTTTTTAAGTCTGCCTGCTTCCGTCGCCTTTTTCTTGAAAACTTCGGGGTGAATAAGGTCGTACATTCTTATTCCGCTTCGCTCAGCCTTGTCCATATAAGAAGGACCTATTCCTCTGCCCGTTGTTCCGATTTTTGCTTCGGGGCTTCTTGCTTCTTCCGAAAGCTTGTCGATAGCGATATGCCACGGCATAATTATGTGCGCTCTCGGGTCTATTTTAAGATTGTCAAAGGTTACTCCCCTTGAAGAAAGGTCGTCGATTTCTTCCAAAAGAACCTTGGGGTCTATAACAACTCCCGCGCCGATAAGGCAAAGAGTGTCCTTATAAAGAATACCCGACGGGATAAGGTGAAGCTTGTAGACCTGTCCGTTGGCTTCAACGGTGTGACCTGCATTGTTTCCGCCTTGTGAACGGACAACGACATCCGCGCGCGAAGCTAAGATGTCAATGACCTTGCCCTTGCCCTCGTCGCCCCATTGAACTCCTACTACAATATTTGACGGCATAATTTTAACCTCTTTTCAAAATATCAATATAAAAATACCTATGATATTATATCACACTTTTTATTGAATGGCAAGACTTTTTCTTTTGGAGTTCGCAAAATAAAAGGGTATCTTTTCGATACCTTTCTGTACATTAAAAACGCTCATTAGAAACAGCAAAGTTTAACTGCCTTTCGTTCTAATGAGCGTATGTCATTACGAATTGCCCTGACGCGAAGTGTCCGACATCAAAACTATTATCACAAATACACAAAATTCTTTGCTTTGTTTTATGCAAAAAAGAGAACTGAAAAAATATTTTTTCAAAAGTTGTACGACAGCGTACAACTTTTTGTCGTTTTTGGAGCTTTAGTGAGAGGACTTTTGAAACACTCTCAAAAACGGCATATTGCAGAAAGGAAAATGTAAAATGACATTCAGTCTGAAAAAAGAGGAAAAGCTGTTCTGCTATCGCTTTGCGGAAACGGGCGATATTACCGAAGCGGCAAGGCTTTCGGGCATATCGGGCGGGGACGCTTATGAAAAGGGGTGTGAAATTCTTTCAAAGCCTCAGGCGAGAAAGCTTATTTCAAAGCACCGCGAATTTGTCAGCGGTCAGGCGGTGAGCGACATAAAAACGGCGCTGAGAAGAATTGCCTTTTCAAAGCCGAATGACGCTGTAACCGTGGCGATGAAAGAGGGGTTTGACGAAAAAAACGCGGACCTTTTCGCTGTCAGCGAGATTAAAAAAATCGAGGGCAAAGGGGTTGAAATAAAGCTTGCGGGCAAGGTGGAGGCTTTAAGGCTCCTTTATGAAATTGAGAAGAACGACTTTGACAGAAAAAAGTCGGACAGCTTTATTTCTGCCTTAAAAGGAACGGTCTGCCCCGACCTTGATGACGATGAGTAGACTGTGTTTTTCAGAGCAACAGTGCAGGGCGGTTTTATGGTGGAAGGACACCGACAAATACGACGGAGTGATATGTGACGGAGCGGTAAGGAGCGGAAAGACGCTGTCGATGGGACTCGGTTTTGTGAGCTGGGCGATGGCAACTTTCGACAAGACGGATTTCGCTCTTTGCGGAAAAACAATTTCCTCTGTCAGAAGAAATGTATTTTCGGTGATAAAGGAATATCTTGCCGCAACGGAAATGACCGTTGAAGAAAAGGTATCAAAGAACTATTTTGATGTATATCTCGGCAAGAAGAAAAACCGCTTCTGGCTTTTCGGCGGAAAGGACGAAAGCTCCGCCGCGCTTATTCAGGGAATGACCTTGGGGGGAGTTCTTTTTGACGAAGCGGCGCTTATGCCCCGTTCGTTTGTGGAGCAGGCTGTGGCGAGATGTTCACTGAGAGAGTCAAAGCTGTGGTTCAACTGCAACCCCGAAGGACCTTACCACTGGTTTTACCGCGAATGGATATGCAAGGCAAAGGAGAAGAAAATGCTCCACCTGCACTTTACAATGAAGGACAACCCCTCTCTTTCAAAAAAGGTCTTACAGCGCTATAAAACTCTTTATTCGGGCACATTTTACAAAAGGTTCGTTTTAGGAGAATGGACGGCGGCTTCGGGACTTGTCTATCCGATGTTTTCTGAAAAGCTCATAGGCGAACCGAAAGAAGTATGCGAAAAATATGTCGTTTCAGCCGATTACGGAACTGTCAACCCGACTTCAATAGGTCTGTGGGGGTTGCAGGGCGGAAAATGGTACAGATTAAGGGAATATTACTATGCCTCAAAGGAAACGGGGCAGTTGCGGACTGATGAAGAGCATTACGCCGCGCTCGAACAGCTCTGCAACGGGATTGTCCCCGAATTTGTCATCGTGGACCCGTCCGCCGCAAGCTTTATGGAATGTATAAGAAGACACGGAAAATACCCCGTAAAATCGGCGGATAACAATGTTCTCAACGGAATAAGAAGGGTCAGTTCTGCTCTTTGTGAGGGGAAGCTGATGTTCTCTCCGAAATGCTCTGACGCAATAAGAGAATTTTCTCTTTATTGCTGGGACGAAAAAAGCGGAGGGGACTTTCCCTTAAAGACCAACGACCACGCTATGGACGATATCCGGTATTTTGTGAACACGGTTATCAGAAATGAGGAGGACAGGAATTCGTTTTTTGTCGCCTCGCTTTCAAGAAAATAAAAAGGCGGTGAGCGAAAATAAAATTTTTCAGAAAAAGCAAAGAGCCTTTCGGCATTGCAAATTCGGCAAGAGGTATAACAGGAAATGTTCTTTTTCTGCCCGACGGCAGAGCGGATTACAGGTTGTATGAAACTCTTCGCGAGGCTGTTCCCATAATAGACGCGGCTGTGACAAAAACTGTCCGTCTTGCAGGAGGGTTCAGGGTAGTATGCTCGGAGGAAAAATATCAGGCTTTGCTTGACGAATTTATAAGCGGAGTGAAGATAGGTCTTTCGGGCATAGGTCTTCAAAGCTTTATCGACAGCTATCTTGACAGCCTTATCACATACGGCAACGCGGCAGGTGAGATTGTAATTTCAAAGGACGGAGAAAGTATTGCGGGACTTTGTAATCTTTCGCCCGAAAGAATTGAAGTCAAAGAGGGAAAAAATCCGTTGGAGCCTGAATACTTCATAAAAAACGGCGGAAAGAAAATTGCCGTTAAAAATTCCTCGCTGATACTCTTTACAGCTCTTTCACCGAGGGGAGAAAGTCCTTACGGCAGGTCTGTTTTAGAGGGTATCCCCTATCTTGCAAAGATACTGATGAGGATTTATGAAAGTATAGGTCAGAACTTTGACAGAGCAGGAAATGTGCGTTATGCGGTTACATACAAACCCCAGAGCGAAAGCGATTTTACATACGCAAGAGAGCGCGCAGAGCAGATCGCAAAGGAATGGTCGGACGGAATGAACGCATCTCGGTGCGGAGAGGTGAGGGACTTTGTGGCTGTGGGCGATGTTGACATAAAGGTGATAGGCGCCGACAACCACTTCACCGATACGGAAGTCCCCGTAAGACAGCTTTTGGAGCAGATAACGGCAAAGCTTTCTATTCCGCCGTTTTTGCTCGGACTTTCGTGGTCGTCAACGGAGAGAATGTCCTCACAGCAGGCGGACATTTTAACATCGGAGCTTGAATATTACAGACGGCTTTTAACTCCCGTTATAAAAAAGATATGCGAAAGCTTTTTGTGCATATCGGGACTGACGGCGAAAACCGAGGTAGTATGGGACAACATCAATTTGCAGGACGAAAAGGAGCTTGCCGAGGCGCGACTTAAAAATGCCGAGGCGGAACAAATCGAAAATTCAAATAAAACAAAGGAGAATGAAAATGTATAACACAATTAAACTTGACAAGGGACTTTATAATCTTTCGGGAAAGACATTTACAGAAGCGCTTTGTGAAATGGACCCCGATACAAACTATGCAGACACAGAGCTTGCAGGTCTTGACGCTTATGAAAGACAGCTCAAGCGTTTTGACATCAAGGTAAGCGGAGAGGGCTCGGACACCGTTGAAAAGTTCTTTCTTTCAACAGAAAGCGCAATACTCTTCCCCGAATTTGTAAAGCGTGCAATTAAGGCGGGAATGAACAGCTCTGCCCTTTCGGAAATCGTTGCGGCAAAGACAAAGACAAATTCATCCGATTGCAGAGGTATTTCAATCGTGGCGGAGGAAAATAAGCCCTATTCAACAGTTACGGCAGAGGGAAACGCTTTGCCCGAGACTGCGATAAAGCTTTCGTCATCCCTTGTTACAATGTCAAAGTTCGGAAGAAGTATTTCTACCACATACGAAACTATCAGAAACCAGCGACTTGATGTTCTTGCGGTTTCGCTTATGTCCATAGGCGCGCAGATCGCGGACGCTGTTTTTGCTCAGGCGGTGGGAGTTCTCAAAAACGGGATTGTCCCCGACAGTATGGCAGGAACGGAATTTGACTACTCCGAACTTGCAAAGTTCTGGGGAAAGTTCGGCTCATACGATATGACTACCATTATTGCAAAGCCAGAAACGATGGCGAAAATTCTCTCATTCGAGCAGATGAAGTACGCCGACGGCAACTTTATGGCGACGGGCGCCGTGAAAACACCTTTCGGTGCAACGCTTATCAAGTCGGGCGCTGTTGACGACGGCACTATCATAGGTCTTGACAAGTCCTGCGCGCTTGAAATGATAAACGGTTCGGACATTGTTCTTGAAACAGACAAGCTGATAAGCAGACAGGTCGAAACCATTGCGGTATCCGTTACAACGGGATTTGCAAAGATTATTCCCGAAGCGGTAAGAGTGCTTGATATAGCGTAAATAAAAACGGAATACGGGGAAAGGGGGGGCACCTTAAGCTACTGCCGATAAATAAGTATTATCGGTACCGAGCCACAAACTTTAAGCGTTTTGTAAAGTGAATTACGAAATGCCAAAGGGGGCACCCCTTCCTGTTTATCCATATAAAAAGGAGGATTTTTCTTGGAAAACAATCTTTTAAAAAAGCTCAACGAATACACGAGAAGAGAGTTCAAAGAGGACGAGGTGTATATCTTTTCCGTGATACTCTGCGACAACGAAATCGACAGGGACAACGAATGTTTTTCCGTCACGGCGCTCAATGAGATGAAGTCCTTGTTCCTTGGAAAGACGGGAATTTTTGACCACAATGCGCGGTCGCAGAACCAGACGGCAAGAATTTTTGAAACAGAGGTCGTAACGGACGAAGAAAGGCTTACAAAGTCGGGCGAGGCGTATTCTTGTCTTAAAGCGACGGCTTATATGGTGAGAACAAAGTCCAACGAAGACCTTATCAGAGAAATCGACGGCGGTATCAAAAAAGAGGTGAGCGTTTCCTGCTCGGCAGGAAAGAGGGTATGCTCTGTATGCAATACCGATACCGAGGAAAGCGCTTGTATCCACAAGGGCGGAAAGAAATACGGAGGAAAGGTATGTCACTTTATTCTTTCGGACATCACCGACGCTTATGAGTGGAGCTTTGTGGCTGTCCCCGCGCAGATAAACGCAGGGGTGACAAAGAAGTTTGAGGAACGCCGGGAAAGCTTGCGCAAAAAAGCGAAAAGGCTATGTTTTTTATGCTCTTGCGATGAGGATATTGAAAAAATGTCCCACAAGGAGCTTGAAGAGCTTTGCGCAAGGCTTGAAAAAAGTGTGCCGAAAAGCTTCGGGGCAGAAGTGAAGTCCGACAGCGAGGACATAAGCCTTTATAAAATGAAAAGGGAGAAATAAAAATGGATATGGAACGCATTTATCTTCTCTTTGAAGAAATAACGGGCGCAGACCCCGAAAAAAATCCGCTGATAATAGAACGGGCGGTTGAGAATGTAAGAAACAGAGTGAAAAGAAGCGAATACATAATGCACAAGGAAGTGGAATATCTCATTGCGCTTTATGCGGCGCTTGCTTTGTATGAAAAGGAAACGGCGTCGGGAATAACGGAAGTCACGGAGGGCGGCGGAGTTATAAAAGCCAAGGGGAAGAATTATCGTCTTGAAATGGCAAAGAAGATGATAGCCGAGCAGGAGAAGGTGTGCTCGGGGTATGTTGAAAAGCTCCCCGACAATTCGTTTTTGTTCTTTTCTGTCAAAGGGGGCTGTTAGATGAGCTTTTATATTCTTGCAAACGATATAATAACCGCACTTGCAAAAACAAAGATACCTGTTTATCATCAGTTCGGCGAGGAGCTTCTTGCAAGACGGAACGACTGCTTTATCACCGTGGGGATAACCGAATTTGTATCGGACGAGGAAAAGAGCGAGGCAAAGGCTAAGCTGTCGCTTTATGTTCCGTCGGATTTCAGCGGAGGAAAGATACTCTCACTTGCGGCAAAAATCCCCGAAGCTCTGACAAAATCCGCGCTCGGAGTGAAAAGCATAAAAGCGACGGACCTTTGTTATGACAGAAAGCTGGACAGACTGCGATATGACTTTGAACTTAAAACCGACTATGATATTCCCATAAAATGCAGAGAAAAAATAAGCGTCCTTAAAACCGATATCGAAGTTATTTCATTTTCTTTTTCAAGAAAGCAGGCTGTGAATGAAATACAGACGGTAGCGTCGGGGGTTATAACAAAATCTGGCGGAAGCTTTCCGCTTGTGCTGAATGTATCGGGAAGAATAAGTCTTGACGCAGAAAGCTTCTGCAACCTTGACATCGCCGTTATTACGGGTGAAGCTTTGCCGATAAGACTTTGCGAAGCGGTGTTCCCCGATATGATACTGAAAAATTATACGGTAAAGGGAATGTCGGACCGAAGCGCCGTGATAAAGGCAGAGTTTATGGCTACGACATCAGAAGAGGGCATAAAAAATGAATGACATTACTCTTAAACTAACGGACATAAACGGCGGTACGGCGGAAATTAAAAAATGTCTGTCGATGAAGGTCGAAAAAGAGGTATATACCCCCTATTCAGTCTTTTCGGGGACATTCTATTCAGACGAAAGAGCGTCGGACATTGCGGATATTGAGCTTTACATCGACGGAAAGCTTATTCACAAGGGGTTTGCGGATAGTGCAGACACTGTCTTTTCAAAGGACGGGAATATGCTCTCGTTGGTTTCGAGAGGGTATTCTTCCCTGCTTTCTCAGAGTGAGCTTGAGGACGGAATATTCAGCAAGCCGTCGCTCAACACTATTTTTCTCAGGGTGCGTTCTCCGCATATAACCTGCGAGGACAGCAGTGCTACGGTGAACTATATCTATCTCAATCCTCATTCGACGATATGGGACGCCTGCGTTGCGGTATGTCTTAAAAAGCATAGGAAATATCCTTATATTGCGGCTCCGAATGTTTTGAGATACACTATACCCGAAAACGCATTGTCGACAGAACCGCAAAAGATAATATCCAAAGGAAGCTGTCTTAATCTTAAAAATGCCATAAGCGATGTCTATATGAGAGGTCTGCCCGAGGGCGAGGAGGACACGGATGTGGGATATACTCTTCACCAAAGGGACGAAGAAATAAGGGCGCTGGGGATTATCAGGGAAAGATATTACCCCTATGACAAGGCGTGGGCTTTTGACGACCGGTTAGGTCTTGAAACAAGGATAAATTTCAGTATGAGAGGAAGCAGGGCTGATTTTGTCAGATACTATGGATATTCGGGGGAGGATTTAAACGACAGCGTTATTTTTGACGGCAAAAGCGGAAACATAAGCAGAATGCTCATAAGCGGAGGAAAGAACGGCGTCTTGACAACGCTGTGGCGCTATTACGACAGATATAACAATGTCTGACCGAAAAATGATACGATAATTTCTGACAAAAAAAGATTTATCTTGACAAAAATCGTGTAAAAGCCTTATACTGTACTTAATACTTTAATAAGGGGATTGTTGTCATGAACAAAAAATTAATCAGCAATATAATTGCTCTTATTGTTGCTTTTGCTTCAATAGTAACGGCAATTATCGTTTCTTTATCGGGAAACGACACTTTTGCGACAGCCTGGGCGCTCTTTCCTCCCATTGTCGCTATCGTTCTTGCGCTTATTACAAAAGAGGTTTACTCATCGCTGTTTACGGGAATTGTTGTGGGCGGAATTTTCGCCTGCGGCGGCTCGTTCACCGCGGCTGTAGACCATGTTGTATCGGACGGATTTATTTCAGCCGTTTCGGGACAGGCAGGTATTTTTATGTTCCTTGTAATACTCGGAATTGTTGTTGCGCTTATCAATAAAGCAGGCGGAAGTGCCGCTTTCGGAAGATGGGCGGCAAAGCACATAAAGACAAGAGTGGGCGCTCAGCTTGCTACCTTAGCGCTCGGTGTGCTTATCTTCATAGACGACTATTTCAACTGTCTGACGGTAGGCTCTGTTATGTTGCCCGTTGCGGATACTCACAAAGTATCGCGCGCAAAGCTTGCCTACATCATTGACGCTACTGCGGCGCCTATATGTATGATCGCTCCCGTAAGCTCGTGGGCGGCGGCTGTTTCAAGCTATGCCGACGGAACGGGAATGTCTGGCATTGAGCTTTTCATAAGAGCAATACCCTATAACTTCTATTCACTGCTCACGCTCTTTTTTGTAGTGATGATTGTGGTGATGAAGGCTGATTACGGTCCTATGCTCAAACACGAAAAGAACGCGATTGAAAAGGGCGACCTTTTCTCAACCGACGAAAGAGTTGACGAAAAGGAAGAAGAGATAAACCCCAAGGGCAAGGTGATAGACCTTGTGCTCCCCGTTATAGTTCTTATCGCCGTAAGCATTATTGCGCTTATCTATGTGGGCGGATTTTTCGGCGATGACCCTGCCGTTGCGGGAAATTTTGTTGAGGCATTTGCAAATACCGACGCTACCGTAGGTCTTGCCTGGGGTGCATTGCTGGTGCTTGTTGCCATTATCGGATATATGATATGCAGAAAGCTTGTTTCGTTCAAGGACGCTATGGAATGTATCCCCAAGGGCTTTATTGCTATGGTGCCTGCAATACTTATTCTCACAATGGCGACTTCTCTTAAAAACATTTCAAACGGACTTTTAGGCTCAAAGGAATTTGTTGAAGCTCTTATGATGAATAATGCGGGAAATCTTGACAAGTTCCTCCCCGCCGTTATATTCTTTGTAGCTACATTCCTTGCATTTGCAACGGGAACATCCTGGGGTACATTCGGAATACTTATTCCCATAGTATGCAGTATGTTCGATGTTTCAAACCCTCTGCTCTTTATCGGAATGTCGGCTTGCCTTGCGGGAGCCGTATGCGGAGACCATTGTTCGCCCATAAGCGACACAACAATAATGTCCTCGGCAGGAGCAAGATGCTTACATGTAAACCATGTTGCGACTCAGTTGCCGTATTCGATAACCGTTGCGGTGATAAGCCTTGTATGCTTCCTTGTTGCAGGATTTGTTCAGAATGCAATTATCTGCCTTGTTATCGGCGCAGGACTTATCGTAGGCGTTCTTTCGCTTGTGAAGTTCTGTCTTGGCAAGCAGGCGAAGTAGGAGTTGATATTTTAAAAAGGGTATCGGAAAATTCCGATACCCTTTTTAGTTTGGTTTCGCTGTCGGCTCTTTCAGAGTGCTTCAAAATTTTTTCTATGCAGACACGAGGAAAAAATACCACAATTTATTGTAGCCTCACTTGACAAAAAGCTAAATGTAGTGTATTATAAAATATGTATATTATGAGAGAGTATGTAAAATCGGGTGGTGGTCAGATGTATTTCGGAAGCGTGAGGTTTTTTAAAGACCTCATTGTGATAGGCATTGCCACTATTCTTGCGCTTTCTTTGGGGCTTGCGATATTTTTCGGAGTAAAGTACAGCTCCTTGAAAAAAGAGGTTGAAGAAAACAGCGCTGTTCCCGTTATAAGCGATGTCGGCGATAATACCGCCGATGAAAAAAAATCTCTTGAAGAATTTTACAACGATATGACAAAGCAGGGATACGACGACGATGAAATCCTCTCGATGATTGAGGAAAAAAGTCCCGAAGCTTTTGACAAATATGTTGCGAATGTGCGTATGATAAGAAACGCGCCCGCTTATACAAAAGCTTTTCCCGACCTTTATGTTGAGGCTCCAAAAAAAAACGGAATTTCTGACAAAACCATATATCTGACATTTGACGACGGCCCGTGTGAGAACACCTGGAACATTCTTTCAATACTTGACAAGTACAACATAAAGGCTACATTCTTTATGTGCGGGGCGGATACCGAAGAGGAAATCGCCGTTATGAAAAAATGCGTCGAAAAAGGCCACACGATAGGTATTCATTCCGTTTCGCACGACTATGAAAAGATATATACCGATGTTGACAGCTTTCTTGCCGATATGCAGGAAACATCGGACAATATATACAACGCTACGGGCGTAAAACCGAATATAATAAGGTTTGCGGGCGGAAGCGTGAACAGCTACAACAAAAAGATAAGCAAGGAGCTTTGCGAAGAAGTAACAAGGCGCGGATATGTTTATTTTGACTGGAATGTCAGCGGACAGGACGCATCGCAGAACGCCACCTGGACAAGTGTTTACAACAACATTTTAAACGGCGTGGGCAACAGAAACAACGCGATAGTCCTTTTACATAACAAGAATGTGTCGGTGTATGTTACCGAAGATATTATCATAGCGCTGAAAAACAGAGGATACTCTTTTGACAGACTTACAAACGAAACAACGCCGTCGCAGTTTGTTTTGCCGACGGACGAAGAACTTTCTGAACAGTAAGGGGATAGGACAATGAGCTTAAAGGACAATTTCAACCAGGCGGTAAAGGAACTTCTCAAAAGGGACGGTCTTGTAGGTTCCGACCTTTCTAAGAATTCCAAGGAAAAATCAAATATCGACAGATATCTTGACACTCCGAGCGCAAATTCGGAGCCGATAAAGCCGAATTTTGACAAGGCGGCAACACCTCCTCCTCCGAGACCGCAGTCGGCGCAGTCATCGTTTACTCCTCCTCCGCAGGCTATACCCCGTCAGCAGACGCCTCCGCCGCAGGATTACTCTCAGCAGTATCAGCAGCAGATAAGACAGCCTGTTCCTCCCTCAAACAACAATAATATGGGAGGCGGAAACCCTTATTTTGAGACCGAGGAAACGACCGTTATTTCAAGAAACACAATCGTTGACGGAAATATCCGTTCATTTGCAAATGTCAATATAGAGGGCAGCGTCAAGGGTGATGTTCAGATAACAAAGAACGCTAATTTAAGCGGAAAAGTTGTCGGCGACCTTGAATGTAACAACGCTACTATGCTCGGCTCTTCAATGCAGGGCAATGTTACCTCAAAGGGACAGGTAAAGATGGACAGAGACAGTCTTCTTTTAGGGGACATCAACGCGCAGTACCTTGACATAAACGGCAAGGTAAAGGGCAATGTTGAGATAAGCGGCAAGGCTGAGTTCAAGACCGACGCTATTATCTTCGGCAACATAAACGCTTCGACCATTACCGTTCTTGACGGAGCGACAATCCAGGGCTTTGTCAACACCACCTTCTTGCAGGAAAGTGCAGGAAACATCTTCCCCGACGCTATCGCGGTATCGGAATAAATTTTATAAAAACAAAAGCGAAACCGAAAAAGTCTTCGGTTTCGCTTTTTTATTGCCGTTTTGTATTATTCGTCTGTATCGGATGATGAATTTTCGTCGTACACAACTATATCTTCTTCGGTTTCTTTCTTTTCAAGGTCGATGTTGAATTTTTCTTTTGCTTTCTTTTTTATCTTTGAAATCACCACGCCTGCAACAGCTCCGACGGCTACTACTACTCCCGCCACTATCTGTATAATGTAGGTAGTTGCGGAAACATCGATATACGCATATACATTCAGTGAAAGCATCTGCGCTATCATTATCAGCGAAACGACAAAATAAATCTTCTTGTATACTTTCATAACAAACAAAACCTTTCGTTTAAAAATTTATGGGTGCACGGTTATTTTTTAAGCCGACATAGACATACGAGGGTGTAAACAGTCAGACGGTGATTGTGCTTAGAGAAAATACAAATTACTGATATTACCACCAATAATCCGTTATGGGGTAGGAAACACCTTCTATAGTTGAAAAATCGGCATCGGAAATGCGCCCGTCAAAAGAATATTCGATATAGGAGTTGCATGTTGCGTTTCCTACCGCGGTGCATTTTTTTGCAGGCTTGAAATCGGATGAATTCTGGAACATCCTGATTACTCTGGTCCTTTGCATATTTTCGTCCAGTTCAAACAGAGAATATCCCACGGACGAACCGCTTTTTGTTCCTACGCAGTCAAGTATTGTGGGAAGCAGATCCTGTTGAAGTACGCCGGGGGCAGTGTTTGTTGTCAGTGAATCCTTTGATACTCCCGCAGGTTTGATAAGCATAACGGGCTGGCTTGTACTCATATCCGTATGTGCGCCATGGTCAGCCGTTAAAATTATGGTGCTGTTTTCATAAACGCCGATTTCTTTCAGCCGGTCGATATATTCGCTGAGAATGGTCATACAGTCGTCGGTTGCGTCATATTCGGGCATTCCTTCTATTTCATCATTGTTCTCAATACTCATAAAAGGAACATGCATACCGTAAATATGCTGAAAAATGCACAGCTTTGTATCGGATACGGGAGTAAGCCCTTTTGTAAGCTGCTGATAATAATCGGCGTTAAAATAGCAGATGCCGTAGTCCTTGGAGCTTTCTGAGGATTCTCTCCATTTGGTCAAATCACGGCTATCCTCGGGGCTGGTGCTTTTTGTATATTGATTGATAACCATAGAATCAGGAATATAGAAGTAATCCTTCATGGATTCGGGAGAATATCTGAACATCGAAAGTCTGAGCATTGAAAAATATGTAGGCAACATATCGGTAGCGTATTCAGAATGGTATTTTGTCACATTGTCAATTTTTCCGACCATATTCTTAGCGTCGCCGCTATACACATCGCTATCGGTATAAAATCTGACCTTATATCCCCCGCTCTGCATCTTTCCGTAAAAATCGTTTGCCTCATCGCTTGACCACGCGGCGGCGTTTGAGTCGATGATGCTCATAGTGTAATCGCCGTTATGCTGAGTAAGAAGATAGGGCATTGAAAGAGCCGTTGCGGTATATTCTGTAGTGACATTATCAAAGAAGGTGAAATCGGACAGATATTCACGGGAAAATTCGGGGTTTTTATTGATGTAGTCGCTGAGATATCCGCTGTAATAGGAATCCATAATAAAGACGATGACATTTCCCTCGGATGAAACTTCAAACTGTTTCTCTCCGCTAAGACAATATGCGTCATATTCCCTGTTTTTCATTGAGGGAATACCGTTAATGAACATATAGGGCAACGGAGCTATCTGCATAAACAGCAGGATAAGCGATGAAAATACGGCGATTTTTACGGTTGTTTTCTTCCATATTCTGTAACAGTATAAAGGTATGCACGCGATAACAAACCATAAAATCAGATTAAGAAGCGAACCCGCTTTGGATATTTCGGGCGCGTTACCGTCAAGAAAGGTTTTCTGATTGAGAAAGGTTGACTGTATGTATGCGAGAATGCAGACTGTAACAAGACATATAGAGAAAATATCGGAAAAGCGTTTATCGGGTATTATGGAAAGAACTGCTGTCAGGGCTATTCCTATTGCAAGCGCAATAAGCGAGGGAATGAGGATATCGCTGAATGAAAAAAGCCATTCTTCGATATTGGCAAAATACATCTCGAAAATTCCGAATACAAAAAACATATATGTAAACAAAAGCATAGGAGGAAGAAGTTTAAAAAATTTTTCTTTAAAGCTTTGCTTTTTGTTATCTTCGGGAGCGATATCAAAAAACGGCTCAAAGACAAAGCGGATTTTCTTTGGGATATCGTCAACGGAAATGCAGGCTATGTCCTTGCCGTTTTTTATGAGCTTCATAATGATAAACCCGTAAACAAATTCTTTTATCATCATAAAAATCAATATGATTGTGCACAACCAGCCGAGCGAAAACAGGAAATTGATATCAATCCGTCTTGCAACGCCTGCATTAAGAGTGAAAAAGCAGGCTGTAATCAGAACAAAGACCAATGCGGATTCTTTAAGGCTGTACATTCTGATTTTTTTATATTCATCGTTGAATTTCATGGATTTTGTCATAAAACAAATTATAATCATGGCAAAAAAAATAAATAGTGCAACATAAAACATAATTTATATAGCTCCTCTCGTTGTCCTCAGAGGTATTTCAACAAAATATAAAATGCTCTGAATTCAGCACTTCTATTATATCTCTTTAAGGAAATATTGTCAACTTTTTTCAGCTGTCCGACAATAACGAAAACAAAGGGTATCGGAGCTTCCGATACCCTTATTAAATCAAGTTCTGAGAACATTCTCAATTCTGGATGAAATTCCCGAAACGGTTCCTATCTGAGAATTTATCGCTTCTCCCGTTCTGCCCGTTTCGACAATAGCGTTTTTGAGCGTTGAAAGCGTTGACGAAAGTTCGGCAATTTTTTCTATTACTCCGCCGATATTTGAGTTGACAAGCGTTGTTTCCTCCGAAACCTTGTTGTAGCTTAAAATGAATTCGGCAGTTGTGCTCTGTGTTTTGTCCGCAAGACTTCCGACTTCGTTTGCTACAATGGCAAAGCCCTTGCCCTGCTCGCCTACTCTTGCCGCTTCGATTGAAGCGTTGAGCGCAAGCATTTTTATCTGGAATGAAATATCCTGAATTGTGTCGGAATTTTTGCTGTATTCTTCGTTTATAGAATTTATCTGCTCAATATTCTTATTCATCTCGGCGCTGAGCTT